>JALNXC010000078.1 GCA_023230535.1 Alkaliphilus sp.
AATATAACATACATAAAAGCCATACGGCTTGCTGTAATTCCGTTTTTAGCGGGAGATTTAATCAAGGCCTTACTGGCTTCTGTAATTGCGGTGAGATTAAACAATTATTTGACACCATTTACTTGCTGATAGTACTTTACATATCCAATATTTTAGTGTATATTAGTGTATAGCTGTACAGGCAAAGCCGTAGCGCTTGTTTAAATTTAATCCGTGCTGATGTGGCTCAGAGGTAGAGCACTTCCTTGGTAAGGAAGGGGTCGACGGTTCGATTCCGTTCATCAGCTCCATACAAACATTAAAAAATGCCGCTTTATAATTTTCGTAAAAGTGGCATTTTGGGTTTTTATAGTAAACTTCTATTACCTCTCTATAGTTTCATTCAGAAATTTCAAAATGTTGTTTTAGAAATATTTAGGGGCTGTATTTTATATAAACATAAAATTATATTAAAGGAGAGTTGAGAGAATGATCACTATTTTTAATAGAAGGGAACTTTTCATAACTTTTTCAATGGAAGAACAGAGCAATATAAGGCAGATCTTATCTCAAAATGATATAGATTATTATCTTAAGGTTGTCAATAGAATGTCACCCTCAATTTTGAGTGCTCCAAGAGGTAGGAGGGGTTCGTTCGGGCAAAACATGGATTGTAATTATGAATATATATTCTATGTGCATAAAAAGGACTATGATACGGCAAAGTATATTATCAATAAATGAAAAAACCGGCAGGATTCTTCCAAGGGTAGAGAGTTAGCTCAGAGACCCTATACCAACCTACTTCCGAAAGCAAGGTGGTTCTGCTAACAACGATGAGGGGTAAAACAGGTAATTATTTGCGGAATATAATCTTTCTTGACACTTACTAAGGGGAATTTTTTGTATAAATAGTAATCTATAATGGAAGAGTGCGGAATATAATGATTTGTTCAAATTGTGGAGGAACCAATATAGAAAATGGTATACTAAAATGATAATTGTTAAAGGTTGGTGTGTATTATGAGAAAAGAAGATTTGTTAAAAAAATTAAGTGAATTTTTAAATCGGATTAATAAACTATATCCTATTGAATTTGCTTATTTATTTGGATCATTTGCTACGGAAACATCAAATAAAGAAAGCGACATCGATATAGCGATCATGTTTTGTAAAAAATATGATAGAAAAAAAGAAATTATAATCAAAGGAAATATAATTGATATTGGAGAAAAATATTTTGAAAGGAAATTAGATATTGTTTCCTTACAAAATGCCACGCCACTTTTAAAATATGGGATTATAAAAGAAGGTATTCCACTGAAAGAAAATAGAAAAAGAGCAGAATTCGAATCTTTGGCTTTGAGGGAATATTTTGACTTCCGATATTATTCAAAAATTTATAATAAAGCTATGATAGAAGCTATACAAGAAGAAATTTAATTTAGAAAGCCGGTGAAAAAATGGCAAATGAAGATATATTGATGGTCAGGTTAAACAAGTTAACGGGATATATCAGTTTTTTAGATGGAATAAAAAAATATACGGAAATTGAATACATAAAAGACCCTTTTATATATGGTTCAAGTGAAAGATTTTTACACTTAGCAATAGAGTGTGCTATTGATATTGGCAATCATATTATTTCTGATATGAGATACAGAAAACCTGAAACCAACAGGGATATATTTGAAATATTGTATGAAAATGAGGTTATATCTTTAGAGCTGAAAGAAAGTTTAAGTAACATGGCTTCTTTTAGAAATATATTAGTTCATGACTATATCAAATTAGATAGAAGTTTAGTTTATAATATTATTGTAGAAAATTTAGATGATTTAAGATCTTTTATGAAAAAAATTATTGCTTATTTTAAACCATGATATATGTGATAGATTACAGTAGTTTTCTTTCAAGTTCTATCAAATCATCGGGCAAAGGCGCTTCTACTCGTATCGTATTCCTATACCTTGGCTGTAAAAAGGATAGATATGAGGCATGAAGGGCCTGTCTGTTTATTAAATGAGTATCATCTGTTCCATAGAGGCTGTCACCTATCAACGGATGTCCGAAATGGCTCATATGTACTCTGATTTGATGGGTCCTACCCGTTACTAAATTTATCTCCAACATAGTTGCATCTTCATATCTCTTCAGCACTTTAAATTCAGTGAGGGATTGACGGCCTTTTTGGTCCACCACTCTCTTGATCGAATCGCCGGATGACCTTTGTATAGGAGCCTCGATTTTTCCGCTGTTATTTCCGACAACACCCCATACGAATGCAATATACCCTTTTTTTATCTTATCCTGTTGCATTTGTTTGGATAATATATGATGAGAATACGGATTTTTAGCAATAATCAATAAACCTGAGGTATCCATGTCCAATCTGTTAACAAACCTGATTTTGTAACTGATTTCCTTGTTTTTTAAGTGCCATGTGATTGCATTGGCAATTGTATTATCCGGATGGCTTTTTGTAGGATGAGTTACAATTCCGGGCTGTTTATTTATCAATATCAGATCTATGTCTTCATAAATAACCTCTAAATCGATATTTTGGGGAACAAAATGATTGGACTCCTCTTCCATAATAATTTTGATTTGATTCCCTTCTTTTACTATTTCATGATATTTTGAATACTGTCCATCAATAAAAACAGTTTTGTTCTGTTTCAATTTGGATAATAGGCGGCTGGAAAAATCTAATCTTTCCCTTAAGACCTGTTTCAGTGTTTTTCCGTCATCATCGTGTTCCGCATCATAAACGACTATATTTTCTTTTTGTTTATCTTTTGTTATCATCTTTATATATTCTCCCATTAAATTATTTTTATTAAAGGTTTCTTTTATTGAATATAGAATTATGTTATTATCAAATATAGCAAATGGATATATAATAATATAGGTTAGATTCGGCCATTTTAGTATTTGTTGTTTTCTATATTAATCTTTGCATGATAATTGTATAATAGGCAGGCGGTTATATTTTTAATAATAAAGGAGAATGGTTATGCAGTCCAGTAAAATCATTAATATTGTACACAATAATAAGGAATTATCCGTAGATACGGCAAAAGATTTGAAGGAAAAATTAAGTTCATTGGGATATGAAGTAAGCGCTACCTTGGATCATCAAGCTGAATTAATTGTATCCATAGGTGGGGACGGTACATTTTTAAAAACTCTCAGAGAACACAATTTTCCCGATATCCCAATAGTGGGAATAAACACGGGCCATCTTGGTTTTTTTACAGAAGTAACATCCAATGAATTAGATTACCTGATTGCAAAATATATAGCAGGGGATTTTATTATACAAGAAATTACTCCTATTAAATCAATTATCTGTGCCAGAAGCAGTTGTATAGAAATAATGGGCATCAATGAAATAGTTATTAAAGGTAATAAATCCCATGTAATTCATTTAGATATTTATGTGGATAATAATTTGGTTCAACATTTCAGTGGAGATGGAATTCTTATATCTACCTCTACCGGAAGCACCGCTTATAATTATTCGGCCGGGGGAAGCATAATAGATCCCAGTCTAAATGTTTTGCAGATTACACCCCTAGCTCCTATTAATACAAATGTTTATCGTTCTTTTACCTCAAGTATTATTCTGCCCTGTAATGTGGTGATTAAAGTTATTCCGGAATATCATTTTGAGAGTTCTTTAGTTATTGTAATTGATGGTGTAGAGCATAGATATAATAATATTATAGAAATTGATACAAAACTATCGGATTGTAGAATAAAGATGCTGAGGTTGTCAAATTTTGAATTTTGGGGCAGGGTTACCAGTAAATTTTTATAGTCTAAGATTTTGTATTTCCCTCTGTTTTTTGATGTATATTTGTAAGAAAATGTTTATTAAATTTAATAAAAGAAAATGTCCTACAGTTTTATTACATATTGTAGGATTTTTTATTCCGTTCATGTTTCTTGTCTTAAAACCAAATTTTAAAAATATTTACTATTCGTTAAATTTGATTTCATATAGATATTTTTCCGGATTTTATTTGTAGAGGTTACTATCTGCTTTTATTGGTAATTATTATTGTTTATGCTGAGATTATGGACGATTCCTGTAATTATCTCATTGATTCTTTTATTCCCGGTTAGAAGGTTCCGATAATATCTTTACATGGTTGAAAGATAGTGTTATAATGTAAGTCCTATAATATTTCTAGATCGTTTTTAAGGAAATATCTTGTTGTTCGCAACAAAATTAAGAAATTGTTTTTAGCAAGGTTATAAAATACATATCTGAAGGGAGGGAAAATATGAGAAAATTTATCTTAGCATTCGTAATCATTATCTTGATGGTCTTAGCATTGACAGCCTGTGGTGGGACTCCCAGTACTTCGTTACCGGAACCGCCGACGGGAAATGATCAACCCGAAGAGGTACAAAGCTTTAATGTTGGCATCTGTCAGTTGCTGCAACATGAGGCTCTTGATGCTGCAACCAAAGGTTTTAAAGATGCCTTGACCGGCAAATTAGGCGACAGAGTTAGATTTGATGAGCAAAACGCTAACGGTGAACCGGATGTCAGTGCCACCATTTGTAACCAGTTTGTATCTTCCGGTGTTGATCTGATCATGGCCAATGCTACTCCGGCGCTCCAAGCTGCCCAGACATCAACGAATAAAATTCCTATTTTGGGAACCTCGGTTACCGATTATGGCACGGCTCTTGGTATTGACAATTGGACGGGCAAAACCGGTAAGAACATTTCCGGTACTTCTGATCTTGCACCTTTAGACCAACAGGCTGTTATACTAAATGAGATTTTTCCCAATGCGCAGAAGGTCGGCATTATTTATTGTTCTGCGGAACCAAATTCTAAATATCAGGATAATGTCATTACGGAACACTTCATTGAATTGGGATATAGTGTTAAAAGCTATACTTTTTCAGATTCTAATGATTTACAGACAGTAGTCAAAGCGGCGGTATCTGAAAGTGATGTGATTTATTTGCCGACAGATAATACTGTTGCTTCAAACACAGAAATTATCAAAAATGTCTCCTTACCGGCAAAGGTGCCCATCATTGCCGGGGAAGAAGGAATCTGTAGTGGCTGTGGGGTTGCAACACTTTCCATCAGTTACAATGATTTAGGCTATACAACCGGAGAAATGGCATATGAAATTCTCGTTAATGGTGCGGAGCCTGCTACCATGGATATTAAATATGCACCTAAATTTACCAAAAAATACAATCCGGATATCTGTAACACATTAGATATTACCTTATCTGATGAATATGAAGCCCTCTAACTTTAATTTCAGCATCAATGGCCGTTTGCGGTATCCTATAGATGGAAGAATGCTGCAAACGGTTCTTTTATAATATGATCGTAAAAGAAAGGATATGGGTCTATGGAATTAACAGCATATTTTTTATCCCTTAAACCGTTAAATCTATTGGCTGCTCTGCCCGGCAATGTTGTCCAGGGAATTATCTGGGGAATCATGGCTTTAGGGGTATTTATAACTTTTCGTCTGTTAGATTTTCCTGATTTAACAGTAGACGGTACATTTGCAGCCGGCGGAGCGGTAACGGTTGTTCTCATTTTGGCCGGTATGCCTGCACCCTTAGCCCTTGCTATTGCCACAGTTGTTGGGCTTTTCGGAGGACTTGTCACGGGGCTTCTACATACGTTATTTGGTATACCGAATATTTTAGCGGGTATTCTTACCCAGATTTCATTTTGGTCGGTTAACCTTCTAATATTGAACGGAGCAAATAAGGCTGTAAATGTTGACAAGTATTATCTCATTGTTTCACTCCGGAATGTGAGCAGTTCCATAGTTACTATGCTGATTTTCGCTGCGGTCTTGGTGAGCATATTATATTGGTATTTCGGGACCGAACTGGGCAGTGCTATTCGGGCCACGGGCAACAACCCTCAAATGGTCAAGGCCCAAGGTATTAATATTGACTTTATGAAGGTGCTCGCTCTTTGCTTGTCCAATTGCCTGGTAGCTTTTTCCGGTGGGCTTATGTCACAATTTCAAGGCTTTGCAGATATTAAAATGGGGCAAGGTGCTATTGTTATCGGGCTGGCCGCCGTAATCATAGGTGAAGTGATGTGTGATGCATTGATGGGCAAATATAGGAACTTTTATTTTAGATTGACATTTGTTGTATTGGGTGGCATAATTTATTATTTTGTAATAGGCCTAGTCATTTGGTTGAAAATGCCTACCGATTTGCTTAAGTTTTTTAC
>JALNXC010000079.1 GCA_023230535.1 Alkaliphilus sp.
AGTATTTCAAAATATTGTTTTCCGGGTTTTAGCCTTATAATCCACGCATAAACCGTAATCATTATCATTATAAATGTTCCTGCAGCTAATAGAATAATCCAATGATCATAGGGTACTACCTCTGCCAAATTTCTGGGTAATGTAAGTATACCCGTACTGATTGCGGTTAATATTAAAATAGATATCATCTGGCTTGTTGAAACAGCACCTTTGTTATCTCCCATCCGTTATATTCACTCCTCTTTATTCAAATCTTCATCTCTATAATCCCGCATCCTTTTACGTTCGGATTTCTTGACCGTTGTTTCCCTATCGCGCATGGTAGGCCATGGAGCCCTTATAAATGTATCTTTCAGATCACTGTGTTGTTTTACATATGCCGTATAAGGAGTTAAATATGGTACACCGAAACTTTTTAAACTGCATAAATGTATCAATATCAATATAGTCACCAACATGATTCCATACAAACCCAAGATAGCAGATGCAATTATTAAACCAAAGCGTAAGAGTCTGACCCCGGCCGCTAAATTAAAACTGGGGGTAGCAAAAGAAGCGATTGCCGTAATAGATACTACAATTATCATTATAGAGCCCACTATCCCGGCATCCACGGCAGCCTGTCCTATCACTATCGCTCCTACAATACCTATGGTCTGCCCTATGGGCCCGGGCAATCTGACCCCGGCTTCTCTCAATATCTCTAATATTATTTCCATAATAACAGCTTCAAGTACGGATGGGAACGGAACACCCGTCCGATTGGCCGCTATCGATATAAGCAGTTTAGCGGGAAGCATCTGGGGATGAAAGGCAGTGACCGCAATATACAATGCCGGTGTATATAGGGATACTAATAAACTGATATATCTTAAAATCCTGAGAAATGTAGCAATACCCCACCTCTCATAATAATCTTCCGCCGATTGCACCATGGCATTAAATCCGGATGGAATTATCAATACGAAAGGGCTGTTATCTACTACAATAACCGCCCTGCCTTCATACAGTGCAGCTGCGGCAACATCAGGCCTTTCCGTATTTTGTACCTGCGGGAAAATAGAGCGCCAATCATCTTCTATGAACTGTTCTATATATCCGCTGTCTATTATGGCATCTATATCTATCGCCCTTAACCTCTTGTCCAATTCTTTTAACACATCTTCGTCGACTAAATCCTCTATATAAAGAACACTCACATCGGTTTTGGATCGTTTTCCAATCTGATATCCTTTTATCTTGAGTTTATGATCCCTGATCCTCCTCCTGATCATGGTCGTATTGACCCTGAGGGTCTCTATAAATCCTTCCCTGGGACCCCTTACGACATTTTCCGTCTCCGGTTCCGTAACACCTCTCTTTTCCCAACCTTTTGTACCAATAACGATTATTTTGTCATAATTATCTAGAATAAGCACGGTGTCTCCAATCAATATGTCCTCAACGGCCTGTTCAATGGTCTTTATTTCCTTCATTTCGGCAGCACTTAATGTTTTATCTTTTATAACATCACTTATATGCCTCTTTAGAATCCCTATATCGGGCGGTGCTATCCTGCTGTTTATCATCAAATTTTTCAACACGTAATCATTCAAT
Source organism: Alkaliphilus sp. (assembly GCA_023230535.1). Classification (GTDB taxonomy): domain Bacteria; phylum Bacillota; class Clostridia; order Peptostreptococcales; family Natronincolaceae; genus JAAZJW01. Next base: position 1,597 of record JALNXC010000079.1, read on the forward strand.
ATATCCTTATCCGTCATACCGTCTATGGATATTATGACTGCCCTATAATTTCCCTCCACACCTATTTTAATCTCTCTATATAAAACATCATCGCAATCTACCAGTATATCCTTGATCGCTTTGAAATTTTTATCTAAGCTTCCGTACACCTTCGTTTCTCCAAAATTCGTATCTATATCTTCATCTTTTTTGCCGAACAACCTTTCCCACAGGCTCATTAAAATTCCTCCCAGGTTTTGTGCTGTAATTAAAACAGATTCTTCGCGAACCATAAGGCGAAGAATCTCGTTCTCTGTTTTACCTTATCCGCGCCTTATGATTATAAATAAAATAATACTGCCGAATATGTATATATATCCTAATAATTTTATTATGATGCTTTCCCTCCTGAGCATTTTCTTATTTAAAAGCGGCACATCCCTGATCAATAAAAATAATCCGACAGACACAAATAAAAACAACATTTCAATACCAAATAACAATTTTATATAATCGAAAATAATTCTTATCATAATCATTCTCCCCCCGCATCAAACTGTGCAATAGTACATTTTCTATCCCTGCCATTATTATAAATACATAGAGCTCCCTTGCAGGTCAAACCCATACTATCCATCCCGGGATGATGCCATATTATGTCATTCCGAACGCAGTGAAAAATCTCGTCTTTTAAATCCTCCGTAAATATCATCTCCCGAGACGGCAAACAGGCACTATTAATAATCTTTACACTTTAGCCATTTTATATTCGCACATAAAAAAAAGACCTAATAAAGAAATTTCTTTGCTAAGCCTTTACATGTATTTTTCTAATATTTCAATGTCTTCTACTCTGTCTATGTCACTGCCAACCTCCGGATACGGAATAATCATGGCCCTACCCTTTATATTAAACTTTTTTTGTACATAAGTTTCAATTCTTTTAATCTCCAACCGTTTCAAGAGCAGCTGTATGGTAATAAGCATACCCAATGCTCTGGCCATCTTTAACGGATTTTTTCTGTTATTTATAAGAAATCTGATTTGATTTTCTATAGCTTTAATTTTATACGGATTGAACATAATTAAATTGCCGCCGGTAAACTCTCCATCCTTTAAAATAACATAAGTCCGTCTGACATCGGGATATTTAGAAATATATAATGGCTTTTCTATAATGGGATAACATAAATCCGCTCTAAGATCTGAGGCCTTGTGTATAAAATATCTTATGGAATCCGAAGTAATTAAAGGTATATCACAGGTTGCTACTATAACATTTTCTTCTCCGTTGAAATAAGATATGCTCTTTATTAAATTATCTAAAATATCGTTTTCCTGCTCAATTATTTTATCCACGCTATTGCCTATTACCGGGGTTAAAGCGTTTTTATTGCCCACAACCAATATATAATCAACCATTTCCGAATGTATCAATGCATTTATAGTATATTCTATTAAGGGTTTACCCATAAAACCGACTAAAGCCTTACCCTGCCCAAAATATTTCAGGTCCTGACTTCCTTCTCCTGCTAATATAATCGCTTTCATCAGTCACCTCCATTATATGTTTGAACCATATATGTCTGTTTATACAGCAAGGACAAATGCCTATATGCTGTTTTGGCTCTCTCATAATTTTTGCATATGCCGAAAACTGTCGGCCCGCTGCCGGACATCCTTGAACCCAGACAATTATATTCCATCATCTTTCTTTTGATCTCGGTAATTATAGGATGCTTTGCCTCAGTCACAGTTTCCAATACATTCCCCATACTGTCCAATATACCATATATATTGCCTCTTTTGATCGCATCAATCAGGCCTTCCGTATCAGGCCTGTCGGTTATTCCGGACAAATCTAATTGCTTATATGTCTCACCCGTTGATATAGAAATAGGCGGTTTAGCTAATACCAGCCATATATTCCGAATAGCCGGTTCTATGGGGGTCAATTTTTCCCCTTTTCCTTTTGCTAAGGCAGTACCCCCTAAAATACAAAATGGAACATCTGCCCCGATGTTTTCGCCTATAAGCATAAGCTCCTTTTTCGAGAGTTTTAAATCCCATAATTTATTGAGCCCTTTTAGTACCGCAGCCGCATTTGAGCTGCCCCCTGCTAATCCGGCGGACACCGGAATTTTTTTATCTATATAAATATCTACACCCTCGGAAACATCCGCTGTTTTGCGAAGCTTGTCCGCTGCCTTATATGCAATATTTAAAATGCCCACGGGTATGTACTCACAATTAGTAGCAATTTTAATTTCGTTATCATCTCTTCTGCCGATATATATATTGTCACATAGATTGATCTGTTGCATAACCATTTCTACCTCATAATAGCCGTCATTCCTTTTCTCTAAAACATCCAGAGACAAATTAATTTTAGCTCTGGATTTCAAATATATTTGCCCCATTATTTCTCCTCTTTGATTGTTCCTTCTCCAAATCCGATTTCTACATATGCTACTTTACATAATCATTTAATACATAGTTTACTATATTATATATTAATACAACCTTTCTAAGCAATATTTAATATTATTTATTATATTTTCTCGATAATACAAAAAAACAGCCGGATTATGCAGAATCGCCGAAAAAGTCCCGAAATGTGTCATTCCGAATATAACGGGATGTGATAAGAATCTTTGATATATTGAAAATATGAGATCCTTCATCCTGTTCAGAATGACACCTTCCGATGAATTTTACAAAAATAGTATTTATTCGGCAATCTAACACTCTATCCCTGATTAACCCTTCGGCTATCAGAATTTAAAATTATGAATTTTTTCAATGATTATATGGTCCCCGAGCTTAATATCCTCTACATCTTCAATTTGGTTTGTTTCTATGATCTTTTCTATAGATGTATGATATGTTTTGGCAATTTCCCAAAGTGTGTCTTCCGGCTGCATATAATACACGGTCAAACTGGGCCTGGCTTTTAAATCGACTTTTTCTTCCGCTTCTTCAATGTTGGATATAACATCTATAGATTTAGTGCGGAATATTTCACATGCTGCCCCTATGTTTGCCTTAATTTCCACTTGTTCGCCATTGGCAATACCATGGTCTATCTCTTCTACGAATAAATCAATTTCTACCCCCATACTTTCATCAGAGCCTTCAAGTTCAACATAATGCCTGAAAGGCACCTCCCGAATAAAACTATACAAGGACCGGGGCTCTTCCATAGCCCTATATATAACGCTAATTTCTAATATTCCCTCTATTGTAACCTTATCTACAGCCACATTGTAATCTGTTAAAATAGGCTTAATACCTACAGAAAACACTTCGGCGATGGGAGAATGTTCGGAGGGTATATCTAAGGTTTCTTTCACAAGTACATTTGTCTTGCTCATGCCGATATTTTCTTTCAGTTCTATTTGTTCCCTTGTTATTTCAAGGTCTCTGCTCAAAGAATATGTATCGATTAAAATTTCTCTGCTCTGTATATCCATAACTTTGGCTTCTATTTTAACTATGCTTTCAATCTCTACTATCTTTCTTTCGCCTCGGATATTTTCTTTAATATCATAAAAGAGTTCACCTATGGAAAATTTTAATTTATATTCCATATCGGCGGATATATTTGCTATATCGACAAAATGAGTAAATGGAATTTCTCTCCTTATCATTTTTAATTGATTATCATACTCCTCATCAATATACAACAATTCCAAGTTGATTATACCGCTTACAATTATCTTACCATCCGTTATCTTGGTTTCCCTCTCCGTAACTGCAGCATTCCATTTTAAAATCTCCTTAATATCATATTCATCTTCCCCTAATTCAAAACCGTCCTTTACTAAGGTTTCCGACCGGCTTGCACCTACAATATCGGTATATTGGAAGGTTTCCTTTAACACCTGTATATCATCTAATCCTGTCAAATCTTTTGTAATTTCCACGGTTTTTTCTTCAATACATTTACCGGTTAAATTAATTACCGCTTTTACTCCTACTTTCCTCTCATTATTTACGGTAAAATCAATATGCTCAACTTCTATCGCAACCTCACTTTTCATTTCGGCATCGATACCTTCTATCTCAATATCCTGTTTAAACCCTGCGCTGCTATCTATGCCATATAGGGGTTGTTCTTCTTTTTCTGAAACATATAAGATTTTAAAACATGTGGTACCTTCTACGGCAATTTTGCCGTTCTCTATCTCTTGTTTGTTTAATTCTACCTTGGCATTTACAGATAATACCCTTGTAATATCAGGTTTTGTATCCGGAACTAAAATATCGCCTTCTACAATAGTCTGGGCAATATTTTCGCCTACTACTTGTTCGAATTTAAATAAATCCTTTATTAATTCAACAGACATATATTTGCCTCCTCCCGAAATCTTTTTAAATCCTTAATATACTATATTTTGTTATGTACAAAATATGTTAAGAAATTTATTATATTTCCAGTTAATCCACGGGTTCCTCTTATATATATATGTCGGTTGATAAAAAAAAGAAGTGCTATTATATGAAAGTTTAATTATGTATCGCTAATACGGACCCGGTTGTCTAATAAAATTTAATATAACAATACACGTTCATTTAGTTTCGAATATGAATAATTCTTACAGTTCGTCTCAATAAAAAATCCTAAAATTC
>JALNXC010000080.1 GCA_023230535.1 Alkaliphilus sp.
CAAAAAATTTAAAAAACCCGGAATCGGATATAGTTATCAGCAGCCGTGTTCGTATGGCCCGCAATATAGAATCAATATTATTTCCCCATTACCTGGACAAGGAAAAATCCGAAGATGTCATAGACAAAGTGTATAAAGCTATAAACAGGGGAAACTTATGCCTTGAAAATGAATTCAAGCTCATAAAGATGGATGAAATTGATGTTATCGAAAGATCAAATTATGTCGAAAGACATCTGATCAGCCCATCCCTGGCTAAAAATGTTTCAGGTGGTGCCGTCCTGATAAATAATGAAGAGACGGTTGGAATTATGATAAATGAGGAAGATCATATACGTATACAGTGCCTCTATCCGGGACTGCAATTAGAAAAATGTTTCAATATGGCAGATAAAATAGATGATTTATTAGAGGAAAGTATAGTATATGCTTTTGATGAACAGCTCGGATATCTGACATCCTGTCCCACAAATGTCGGCACTGCAATCAGAACTTCCGTCATGCTTCATCTGCCGGGATTAGGTTTAACGGGGTATATCAATGGAGTTATCAACACAGCAAATAAAATAGGGCTTGCCGTCAGGGGAATCTATGGTGAGGGTACGGAATACCTGGGAGATATTTATCAAATTTCTAATCAGATAACCCTCGGAATGTCGGAAGAAGAGATAATAACCAATCTCAAGGATATTACACTGCAGATAATTCAAAACGAAAGAATTACATGGAGAAAATTATTAGACACCAAAAGCATCGAACTTGAAGATAAAGTTTATCGTTCCTATGGAATTCTTAAAAATGCCAGACTGCTTTCTTCTAAAGAAGCCATGCAATTGATTTCCGATGTAAAATTAGGCATCAACCTAAAATTAATAGATGGAATTTCTATAGAACAGCTAAATGGGCTCATTACAATAATACAGCCCGGATATTTGCAAAAACATTTTAAATCGCAATTAACCGGTATCGAAAGGGATGCCAAAAGGGCACAATTAACAAGAGAAAATATATTATAGTAATTTAGGAGGGGAACATATATGTCAATGTTTGGAAGATTTACCGAAAGGGCACAGAGAGTTATAAATTTTTCTCAGCAGATGGCACAACAGTTAGGCCATAATTACGTAGGAACAGAACATCTGTTGCTGGGAATTATCAAGGAAGAAGAAAGTATAGCCGCAAAAGCGCTGAAAAATTTAGGTATAGAAATGGAACAGGTGCAAGAAAGGATTGTACAATCGGTAGGAGTAGGAAATAAACCGTCGGAATTATTAGGCTATACCCCGCGCACCAAAAAGGTTTTTGAGCTCAGCATCGGAGAAGCCAGGAGCTTGAACCATAATTATGTGGGGACAGAACATCTGCTGCTGGGAATTATAAAAGCAGGAGACGGAATTGCAACTAAAATTTTGACAGAGCTGGGGGCCGGTCTCCAAAATGTGAGAACAGAAGTATTAAAGCTATTAAATAGCGGAGGACCGGGCGGAAGCCAAAAAAGCGTTCCGGCGAGACAAAACAAGAATACGCCCACTTTAAATCAATTCGGGCGGGATCTCAATGAACTCGCCAGGGAAGACAAAATTGATCCTGTAATAGGTAGAAGCAAGGAAATAAACAGAATCATACAGGTGCTGAGCCGCAGGACTAAAAATAATCCCTGCCTGGTAGGCGAATCAGGAGTAGGAAAAACTGCCGTAGCGGAGGGATTAGCACAGAAAATAGAAGAGGGCAATGTTCCGGAACTACTAAAAAACAAGAGAATAGTCGCATTGGATTTGGCATCTATGATAGCCGGAACAAAATACCGCGGTGAATTCGAGGACCGTTTTAAAAAAGCGCTGGAAGAATTGCGAGCGACAACCGATGTGGTATTATTTATAGATGAAATTCATACCATAATAGGTGCAGGCGCGGCGGAAGGGGCGATAGATGCCGCCAACATGTTGAAACCCGCTTTAGCCAGGGGCGAAATACAGGTAATCGGTGCTACTACTTTTGACGAATACAGGAAACATATAGAAAAAGATGCCGCTCTGGAGAGAAGATTTCAACCGATTACTGTGGATGAACCGACAACAGATGATGCTATTAAAATATTGGAAGGCTTGAGGGATAAATATGAGGCACATCACGGGGTTAAAATTACCGACGAGGCTTTGAAGGCAGCCGTAGAACTTTCCGCAAGATATATCACCGACAGATATCTGCCGGATAAAGCCATAGATTTAATGGACGAGGCCGCATCTAAAATCAGGATATTTACGGTTACTCCACCGCCGGATTTAAAAGATTTGGAGGAAAAATTAGAACAGCTTTCCAAAGAAAAAGAAGAGGCAATCAGCATACAGGATTTTGAAAGAGCTGCCAAGATAAGAAATGAAGAGAAAGAGACCCAGCAACAATTAGAAGAGAGAAAGCGCAGTTGGAGGGATAAGGATAACGCGGCTATAGTTACTGATGAAGATATAGCTAATATTGTATCCGATTGGACAGGTGTGCCCGTGACCAAACTCCAAGAAGAGGAATCCGAAAGACTGCTCAATATGGAAGAAATCCTTCATAATAGAATAATAGGTCAACAGGAGGCCGTCAAGTCCGTAGCCAAAGCAATCAGGAGAGCCAGGGTCGGATTGAAAGACCCTAAAAAACCGATCGGTTCCTTCATATTTTTAGGGCCGACGGGGGTCGGAAAGACGGAATTATCAAAGGCATTAGCAGAGGCTATGTTTGGGGACGAAGATGCCATGATACGCATAGATATGTCCGAATATATGGAAAAACATACGGTTTCAAGGCTTATAGGATCGCCCCCGGGATATGTAGGTTTTGATGAAGGGGGACAGCTTACGGAACAGGTCAGAAAAAAACCGTACTCTGTGATACTCTTTGATGAAATAGAAAAAGCCCACCCCGATATATTTAATATATTATTACAGATATTGGACGACGGAAGGCTGACCGATGCACAGGGCAGGACAGTGAACTTTAAAAACACCGTGGTTATTATGACCTCTAACGTAGGTATGCAAACCATAAGAAAACAAAAAACTTTGGGGTTTGCCGTTGATGAGAGTGATTTGGCCCAAAGTGAATATGAAAAAATGAAGGAAAATGTTATGGAAGATCTCAGAAAGACCTTCAGGCCTGAATTCTTAAATAGAATAGATGATATCATAGTATTCCACAGTTTGGACAGAGAACATATCAACAAAATTGTAGACTTGATGTTAAAGGACCTTAAAGAACGCCTGGAAGATTTGGATATCACCCTGGAGGTGAGCGACCCCGCCAAGATATTCATTGCAGACAAGGGGTTCGATACCGAATTTGGTGCAAGACCTCTTAAGAGGGCAATTCAAAAAATGGTAGAAGACCAAATATCCGAAGAATTGCTAAAAGGAACCGTTAAGACAGGCACGGAAGTATTGGTAGATTTTTCCGACGGTAAACTTGTAATCAAACCGAAAGTAGGCTCACAATAATACGAAACCCTTGACCCGCTTAGAACTTATACGTGTTACCTACATCACAATAAACAAATATAATTTATAAAAATAAAACCCTGAATCGAAATTCAGGGTTTTTCTATCTTTATTTTTTAACTTTATTTTAATGCATCCTCAACTGCTTTTATGATTCCCTTGCTCGTAGTAGTTGCTCCGGATACGGTTTCTACTTCCGTGCCCTGTGCTTCTACTATTGCTTTCGGTATTTCTTCCAACGCAGAATCAGAAATATTCGGGGTTTCACCATGTTCCAAAATTTCCACACCGACAATTTTGGTATCCTTAACTTCAACTTCTACCTTGATGTCTCCGCCGAAACCTCTTCCTGTCCCTTCATAGGTGCCATCCTCATAGCTCGGCTTAGCCTCCGCTTTGGACAGGGCATCCATGACTGCTTTTTTAATCCCTTTACTTGAAAAAGTTGCTCCCGATACATCATCAATCTCAACACTCTGCGCTTCTATTATCGCCTTCGGTGTTCCTTCTATTGCCGGACCTGCGATGTTTTCCGTTTCACCATGATCCGGAATTTCTATATTAGCAACTTTTCCGTCCTTAACCTCAACTTCTACCTTGATGTCTCCGCCAAAACCTCTTCCTGTCCCTTCATAGGTACCATCCGCTAAGTTCATATCCGATATATCCTTCGTTATTTCAGGCTTCTTATCCTCTTCCTTAGAAGGGGCCGGCTCCTTATCTTTTTGTGATGTTCCGGGCTCACTTGCCAAGGCATTTTCAACCGCTTCCATGATACCTCCACTCGTAAAGGTTGCTCCGGATATGGAATCGACCTCCGTACTCTGTGCCTCTATTATCGCATTGGGTATTCCCTCTATTGCCGGATCGGAAATTCCTGCAGATTCACCATGTTCTAATAAATCTATAGAAGCAATTTTGCCTCCGGATACCTCCACCTCAACCTTAATAACGCCGCCAAAACCTTTTCCTTCTCCTATATAAATACCGTCCGTATAGGTTTTGACCGCACCTTCTTTATTATGGTCTGATATAAACATTCCACCTATTAAAATAACAATAGCCAATATCGGTAATAAAATAAGTGCAATTTTTTGATTTTTGTCCACTAATATACACCTCCACATACTGTTATAATTTCACCATACATTACAATCATATCACAAATTTTAATTTTTTAAATGTTTTTTCCCCAGTATAAGTTATTGTTATACTCCATAAGTAAATCCTAAAAACTTTAAAATTTCTATTTTTTTATCCATTGATTTAGGCTATGTAATTTTAATCCGTCAATACCTTCCATACCTATTTTTTCCCTGAATACCATAGACAAGTTTTTCTTGTTAGCTACTAATTTTTCTAACGGTATCAACATTTTTCTTTCTTCCTCGCTTAAAGACTTTTTAGCTAAATCAAAAAGTATCAAAATATATTCATATGCCGTTTTAGAACCAAAATATGCATTAAATCCCCTATCATATATGCACCCTTTAATTCTATTGATCTGTCCTTCTTCTTTTCTCTGGGAAAAATTATATAAATATGCTAGTGCAATATCGCTATAGAATATCCCTTTGATTAAAGTAATATAGGCCAAATTATAAGGATATGGCAGTGAATCACCTACACGTATCTCTATATAGTTTTTTACTCTGACGTCCGGAAATACCATGGCCATGATATATTTTATCTCTTCTTCCGTAAAAACATATTTATCCATGAGTTCCTCCACTGTTTTACCATCCGTGCCGATAAGAACCCCGTCTTTTGTAATTGTAATAGGAGAAACATTTAATATGTACTGGGCATACTCCTTATACCCGAAATCCCCCTTAAAAGAATCAGGTACAATACCACTTCTTCCTTTATCAACATTTGCCCATATCAAGCTCCTAAGACTGAATTTTTCATGAACCTCGCCTTCAAATATGGGCGAATTGTCAGATATCAAATAAAGCAAGGGACTGATAAAGTTAGCTACACGAAACTTTTGAATAAAATCGTATTCTTCCCTATAGTCAATAGATACTCTTAATGCAGCCGTACCCTTCATCATATTATAAGCATATTTCCCCTTCCCTCTAAAATAATCGGATATATATACATATATTTCCCTTGGGACAAACGGTATATCTTTAATAGATGATTTTGGATGATATCCTATACCCATCAACAACAGATTGCGTTTTTCCAATATAGGTATTATATCATTCAAAAAACTGAAATAAATAGATTCAATCTCTTTTACGGTTTCACAGGGCTCTATATCAATTTCTACCTGGCCGCCCGGCCTCAATATAATTTTCCTATCCTCCCCCGATAACCCTATCAGATGGCCCTCTTCATAATTACCCTCATATCCTTTTAAAAGCAATTCTTGTAAAATACCTTCTATGCCTTCTTCGCCATAATATGTGACAAAATCCATATTATCTTCATGGACAACAATATGCTCAAGCCCTACGCCAATTTTAAAGTCTTTTACGTTTTTTTCTCCGTCTCTGATCAATGAAACAATGGATGCCAAATTTTTTTCATATTTCATATGACTTACCCCTCACCTTAAAATAAATTATATCCCTATTTTCTTTTACCCATAAATATATATGTTTACACATTTTTTTTAATTTTGATGCATAAATATTCAATCTTTATAATCCATAAAAAATAATCCCCGAAATTTTCCGGGGATTATCTTTTATAAATTATAAATTGTTTTG
>JALNXC010000081.1 GCA_023230535.1 Alkaliphilus sp.
AAATGCACCAAAATTTGTGATACGCTTTATTTCACCCTCAATGCGGAGGCCTTTTTCTAATCTGGAAAACAGTTCTTCCCTTTTAATCCTGTTTTCTTCTTCTAATACAACCTTTCTTGACAGTATCACTTTGTTTTTTCGCCTGTCTATTTCAATTATCTTGGTGTTTAAACTCCGGCCTTCAAAAACCGTTAAATCGTCAACATAACGGTCGGATATATGGCTTGCCGGTATAAAGCATCTGATTCCGTGTACTATAGCTATTACACCGCCTTTTACGGCTTCAACCACATTTGCTTCAACCGGGGACTCTTCTTCCTTTATTTTTTCTAATTCGTTCCACCCCTTTACTATCTCTACTCTTTTTTTCGACAGTAAAACATTGCCCTCTCCGTCATCCAGACTTAATACATAAACTTCAATCTTTTCCCCTTCTTTAGCAATATCGGAAGGGTTTACCGTCATATCGTTTGATAGTTCTTCTTTTGGAATTATTCCATCTGATTTATATCCTAAATTTACCGTAATTTCACTATCAGTAACATTTATGATTTCACCTGTAACAACATCTCCCCTTCTCAGTCTCACCATTGTCTTTTCTATTTCTTCCATTAAGTCCTGCATATCATCGTTCATTTCTAAACCTCCTAAAATAAGTTTGTTTCTATAATAACTATTAACTAATGTTTATCAATTTTTATATTTTTAGTTAATAGACAAATCATTTAATTTTTCAACTACTTCATCGATAATCCATCCGGGGGTGGAAGCCCCTGCCGTAATACCGATTGCCTTATAATTTTTTAATATATCAATCGGCAATTCCTCCGCAGTTTCTATATGAAAAGTTGTATTTGGTTTTTCGTTTTTACAGATATCTACAAGTTTTTGAGTATTAGAGCTATGATATCCGCCTATCACTACGACCGCATCAACATTTTTTGCTAGACTTCTTGCAGATTTTTGCCTGTCCATAGTAGCGGAACAGATTGTGTTGAATTTTACGGTCTGTTTCGCTTTCTTTTCAATTATATCACAAAGTTCATCATATAAGCCTGTCGGCATTGTTGTTTGCACAACAATACATAACTTATGTACAGATGGGATTTTTTCAATATCATCTTTTGTTTTGACGACATATGCCTGATTATCACACCATCCATTGATGCCAATCACCTCCGGATGATCCGAATTCCCTATAATAACGATAGTATACCCTTTTGCTCTATACTTTTTAACTATATTTTGAATTTTTTTAACAAAAGGGCATGTAGCATCAATTATCTCGATATTTTTTTTATCAATAATATCATATACATCTTTGGATACTCCATGGGAACGGATGATTATAATGCTATTATCCTCAAGGTTATCCAAATCATTCATCACTTTTACTCCGGCATCTTGTAATTCATTTACTACTTGTTGATTATGAATAAGGGGCCCCAGAGTATAAATACATTTTTTATTCATATTATTATCCAATGTATCTGAGGTGATCTTTATTGCCCTTTCCACCCCGAAACAAAACCCCGAATAATCTGCTACAATAACTTTCATCTCTATCCTCCCATATGTTTGATTATATAATCAACTTAACAATAATTCTACATAAAATATAAAAATCCTCTATTAATTATAAATATTCCCGTATTCCTCTAAATCATCAGCCCTCTGATTGTATTTAATACATCCTGGCTCAATTCCCTATATTCATCGGTAGAAACTTTTTTGTCATAATAATCGGATAAATATATAGGTTCACCCATTATTATTTTTACCTTACTAAAAAGTTTATAATCACCAATAATTGCTACCGGTATGATGGGGCTCTGCGCTTTGATCGCAATCATGGCCGAACCCGGCTTTGCTTCTAAAATTTCACCTGCCTTGCTCCTCGTCCCTTCAGGAAATATGCAAAAAATATCCCCGTTATTTAAAATTTTTAACGCTGTCCTGATGGCACCGATATCGGCTCCGCTCCTCTTTACGGGAAATACTCCCAACTTGTTTAAAATTGAAGCAAATAGCCTATTAGAAAATAATTCTTCCTTTGCCATAAAATTAACTTTTCTTGGTAAGAATGCCCCGATTATGATGGGGTCCATCACGCTAAAATGATTCGGAGATACCACAGCCTTGCCCCTTATCGGTAAATGTTCTTTTCCTTCAATTTCTATCCTATAAATCAGAGAAAACAAGACTCTTGCAGCACCTCTTACAGCTTTATAAAACAGCACTTTATTGCCCCCCCTCCAATATTGAGGTTATCTTATCTACAACATCCTCTACGGACAAATCTGTTGTATCAATGACAATCGCATCATCTGCCTCAATCAACGGTGCAAATTTTCTTTCTTTATCGATTTTATCCCTGTTTATTATATCTTTTCTCACATCATCAAAGGTTACATCCAGCCCTTTATTTTTAAGCTCCGAGTATCTCCTGCGGCTTCTTTCCTCAACAGTCGCCGTCAAAAATATTTTTAAATTTGCATCTTTGAGGACATATGTCCCTATATCCCTGCCATCCATCACTACATCTTGATTTAAAGCCAATTTTCTTTGCACATCGACTAAAATCTTCCTTACCTGCGGAATTTTTGCGACATAGGAAACATTTTTACTCACCTTGGGAAGCCTGATCTCCTCATTAACTATATCATTATCAAGATAAATATTATCTTGAAGGAATTCAATTTTACTTTTTCGCGCCAGTTCAATTATCGCATCCTCATTTTCAATGTCTATATTATTTATCAAAACTTTATAGGTGAGGGCCCTATACATCGCACCCGTATCTATATATGTTATATTTAAACGCTCCGCGATTTTTTTGGCAATTGTGCTTTTACCGGAACCGGCAGGCCCGTCTACCGCAATTTGAACATATGACATATATTTCTATACCTCCTTAGAATGGATTTAACCACCGGTTCAGGTGGTTATCTCAAATAATAACAGTATGATATTTCTCCCCCTACACTTCTAAGGAAAATTATACATCAATTTTAAACGTTCCTCAAGCATCACTATATCTTTATTATGGCCAGGGTGCTAATATTTTCTTTTAGGATTATGTGATTATTGTTCAGAATGTTACCGACACCCGGGGACATATCCTTTATCCCAATCTTAATATTATCATCGTACATAGAACCGTTTATCTGTATCACATCTCCGTCATAAACAGTTATTATAATTTGATTGTTTTCCTCAAAATTATAATCGAACAGTTCGCCATTTATAATTATCTCCAACATGGGATATGCTTTATTTTCTTCAATTCCAATCTCTATAATATTCCGGGACGAAACATCACCTTTAGAGTCATATATAGCATTAAATTCGGAAAATCGTGCCATTATATAATAATTATATGCTCTCACCGTATTAAATCCGATTAACAAAATAAACATAAACATAATAATAACGACAATGAATTTTTCTATAAGTAAATATTTCTTTTGTTTTACCGCTCTCCCATGATCGTTCATTAACAGATTCTCCCACAATAGTTAAAATTATAAATATCTATATACCATAATCTTTATATAATTATATCCATATGGCATGTATCGTTATACTTGATCAAAACGGGTCCGTAATCTTTAAATTCTATCAGATTAAATGAGCCGTTATGCGATTTTAATCTATAATAGTGCTCCAAATCCATTGAAAGGGCGGCGAGCAAAAACAAACGAATAAGTGTACCGTGACTGACCACTAAGGTTGTGCCCTCATCCGATTCTATGATTTCATCGTTGACAAATTCAACTATGCGTTTTTGTGCAGCTTCTATGGTTTCACCCGACGGTATATTTGCAAGGTGGGGTTTTTCCATCCAAGCTTTGAAATCATCGGGATAACTTTCTCTTATATTCGCCCGGGTCAGGCCTTCCCATTCTCCAAAATTCATTTCAACTAATCTGCCGTCCAATTTGCAATTTAGGTTTTTCATTTTTGCAATTATACGGGCTGTTGAATAAGCTCGTTCTAAAGGGCTGGAATAGATTTTGCCCAATTCGATATTTTTAAAATATTCTCCAAGTTTTTTCGCTTGTTCGATACCGAGGCGAGTCAAATCGGAATTTTTACCGCCCTGGGTCCTGCCTTCCAAATTCCATGATGTCTGTCCATGCCTGACTAAATATAACCTTTTCATTTAAATCCATCCTTTACTCATTAACCTTGGTTCCATCTCTGATAAACATTGTATTTCTTCCAGATATCTTCCAGTACATTGAGGTGCTCCGTTATTTCTTCTCTTTCAAACATTCCTATCGCTACTACCAAGGCATTTATTAAACTTAGGGGTGCTACTAACGAATCAACAAACGACACCATATCACTTTTTGCCGTTAGTGTGTAATCGGCCAAACTTGCTATAGGGGACGATAAGCTATCGGTAATGCCTACAATTGTTACCCCCTGCTCTTTTACATATGATAATGCATCCACCGTTTGCATGGAATATCTGGGGAATCCTATACCTATAACTATATCCGTCTTAGATACCCTGAACACCTGATCAAAAATATTGCTGATGCCGTGATGAACTATTTTAACATTATCCAAAATCAAATTTAAATAAAAACCGAAATAATCGGCAAGGGACATTGAACTTCTCAGGCCAACTATATATATTTTTTTAGACTTGCATATCTCATTCACTACCTGTTGAAATATATCATGATCTATATTTTCTAATGTGGCCCTGATATTGTTCATATCAATTCCCAATACTTTTTTTAATATCGAACCCCCGTCGGAGTACTCCCCTGCTAATTTTACGCGTTGAACCGTAGTCAATTTCAGCTTTATAATGTCTTCTAAACCTTTTCGAAGCTGTGGATAGCCGTCAAGCCCCAGAGCATCGGCAAATCTAACAACCGTCGATTCGCTGACACCAACTTTATCGGCAAGTTTAGATGCTGTCATGAAAGCCGCTTTATCATAGTTTTCAATGATGTATTGAGCGATCAATTTTTGACTTTTGCTCAATTCCGAAAACTTTTTTTGTATCTGATCAATTAAATCTCTTCTATTTGCATTCATAATAGCTAATCACCCTATTTTTTTATTTTATTCCTCAGATTAAATTTCCGATAAAATATTCCTGTTTGATAATCTTAACAATTTAGACAACATATAGTATATAGGATTTATTTTCAAATATTCCATTTTTTCAATTCCTCAAAGTGTTTAAAATTAGTGAGATCGAAGTGCATCGGTGTAATAGAAATATAATTTTCACTGATTGCCATAATATCACTGTCGGGATTTTGCTCCATCTCCCTCACCGTACCGGACATCCAATAGTATACATTGCCCCAGGGGTCTTTTCTTTCAATAAATGCATTGTCATATTTTCTTATTCCCAGGGTAGTTATTTTTGTACCCCTTATCTCATTCTTAGGCCTATCCGGATAATTGACATTGACCACTATATTGTGCAGTTTATTATTTTCCATAATCTTTTTAAGCAATGTTGAGGTAAATTCTGCAGCATCATCAAATTGGCTCGCTTTACAACTGCCCATCGATACCGCAATTGACGGGATATCCATGATAGCCGATTCTACGGCCGCCGAAACAGTACCGGAATAAATTACATCTGTCCCAAGATTAGGTTCGTCATTGATACCTGATATGACTATATCCGGTTTTTTAGATTTAAATAATGCTTCAATTCCCATCTTTACACAATCCGCCGGCGTACCGTTCACCGAATAAGCCTCGATTTCGGTATCAAAAAACTGAATTTTTTTTACTATCAGCGGGCTATGCATTGTGATGGCATGCCCCGTGGCACTTCGTTCACTATCGGGGGCGACAACTACTACCTCTCCATTGCGTTGCATATTTTTCGCAAGTTTATATATCCCTTCTGCAAAGATACCATCGTCGTTAGTAACTAAAATACGCATAAATTTCCTCCTTACAATTTTAAACTTTGATAGTGCGGTTTCTTCAATATAATTATATCATAAAATACTGTTATAATAGAACAGATGAAAGTTTTGTACATGGTAATTGCACATAAATATTCTATATTTTCATAATAAAGGCCCCTAATAATCTAGGGGCACTTGTAAATTCTTATACCGGATGGGTCTTTTCTTTTTCATTATACAATTCTGTCTCTATTTTATATTTGCCCGCCCATCTGTCTTTAAAGAAATT
>JALNXC010000082.1 GCA_023230535.1 Alkaliphilus sp.
TATAATGCACTAATTCGTCTATTGCCAATTTATTGGGAATATCTTCACTATCAAGCAATCCTAATTGTGAATCTTCGACAAATAATAAATCATGAAGGTCCTTAGAACTTTCAATAAACTCCGAAATATAATTCAATTTATCGTAAATATTATCTATAAGCACCTTCAGGCCGCTGTTTATTCTTTCAATAGGATTTTTGGACTTTATATCAATTTTCTGCGCATTTACATAGAAATCTGCTTCTTTCAACGCTTCTATAAGTAAAGTTTCAACCCTGTCCATCCTTCCGGCAACTTCTCTGGATTTCCTTATTTTTATCTCTTCGATTGCTTCTATTGCAGAAGTTCCCGCCTTTCTTTTAAGGTATGTCCGTATTTTCAAAACATCCTCCATTTCCTCAAGAAAGGTAGAGTCCGGGGGAAGTTTAATAATTAAATTATTTTCTCTGGCGGACATCATTTTTAATTCACTGTCTGTCAGTTCTACACCGATATCAAAATAAGGGGTTATGACCTTTACCCCGATTTCATGTTTTTGTGTTGAAAGCAATCTGTCATCTATGATTTTATTGAAATCAAAGTGATATCTGACATTGTACCGAAACTTTTTTTCACTGTAAATACCTGTATATATTTCTTCGCCAATCTTTAAAATAATTTCATTTATATCGATAGAAATAGTTTGTATCTCCCTGTTTACGTCCTGTTCCTCATGGGTTAAGAATATATATTCATCTCCATTTTTCTGAATCAGGGTTTCTTTAATAAGCCTGTCTAAAGATGCTTCGATATTTTTCTTCAGCTCAATTTTGTCATCATCAATATGCTGTACCAGCAATGTTGCTATATTTTCCATGGTCTTGGGCATTTCCTTTACCCATTTAATCAAAAATAATACCTTCAGAACCTCTACGTCCATATCTGTAAGCCTATCATTATCCTCGGCATGCAGTATCACTGTTTTTATGTTATGATCAAGAAAGGTCTCAATTGTCTCATAAAAGGCTGAAAAAGGCACCAATGCCCCTATTTTTTTATCTTTATATCTTATGGCGGCCTCCTGAAAAGCACTCAGCAAAGATCTCTCCCCTTCCGAAAGATGCTTGCCGCTGGCCCCATACTGTCTGATAGCAGTAAACACTGCTTGTAATAATCTGAATTGATATGGAATAAAAGGATAGACTTCTATAAAATCTTCCACTGTTTTAAAGGTTTTCATTTCAGGAGTACCCGGGGAAAAAGTGATGAGGTTTTTTAAAATAGCATCTTTGTCCGCATAAAAAAGTTCCAAGGTCTCCTGTGCTACATCTTTTTTATAGAGAATTCTCTTTTTGATTACCTCATCCACATTGGCACTGGACAGACTGAGCCTGGTGTTAAATCTACCCTGGATTTTGGAAAAATCGTTACCTTTCACCTTTGTAACAGCATCAATGTCCTGCTGGGAAGTGACGATAACCCACGCCTTACCCCCACAGTATGTCCCTAAATCCTCGACTACTGTTTGCAGATTGAGCATCAAACCCACATCATCCCCTATGTATTGTCCCACTTCATCCACTAAGAAGATTACATGATGTTCCTTTCCTTTAGATTCTATATATTCTTTTACTTTGTTAGCAAATTTTTCAATGCTCAATGAATAGTTATCCTCAGCTTTTTGATACCAATTCCGTGCTGCTTCTATACTCATTTTAGTCGTATCGGCCAAAGCTTTAACAATATTGTCCTCCTCGAAATAAAAATCCTCTCTTGTATCCTCCCAGGAGCCCCCTGCCAACTCTTCAAACCTCGATTTAAAGGCTTCATAGGAGCCTTCCTTAACCATTTGTCTTTCAAGATCTGCAAGCCATGGTAAAGAACCACAAAAACCCTGTGTTTCATTGAACACCTTGTTAAATACCTTCACTATCAATTCTTTATTTGTTTTAGAATCCGAATCAGATTTTGAGTCAATATTAAATAAAATAACATCCGCACTGACATCTCCTGCTGCCTTAATATCTGCTAAAACCATAGAATCTTCTATTTTATTATCGAAATAATCTATTGCACGTTTGCCTTCTACCTCTTTGTTTTCAAGGAGATATGATAGTATCTTCAAAAAATGTGATTTACCGGAACCGAAAAAGCCGGAGATCCAAACCCCCATTTTATCCGTATATGTATTGATTCCCTTTCTATAGGAATCAAAAAAAGTATCAAAATGCCTGCTCAATTCCTGTGTAATCACGTATTCCTCTAACTCCTGATAAACATTAGCATCATCATCCTGCCCAATCATAATGACACCCTTAATATTTCTATCAATTTTTTTGTCAAACATTTTTTCGAGCTTCATAATCCAACCCTCCTATCTTTCTACCAATTTGAAGGCCCTATAATAATTCTGATCATCGATTTCATTACAGAGACGTATGTTCTGTCCCGAATAGGTCCCGGGATAAAACATTATCAAGGGCACGGAATCTATCACGGAATGCAAAACATTTAAAATAGTATGAGACCGAATGATAGGCCATATTTTCCCTACCCCTGTTAAAAAAACAATATCGTCGGCTTCAACTCTGTCCCTTATATATTCAACAACCAAATCATTTTTTTGTGTAAGTCTTAAAGTGCTTTTTATCGGTTTTAAAATCGCAGCAGTCCCCTTTTCCCTTTCCATGTCAAATATCTTTTCAAGGTATCCTTTATTTTCAAGTATCTCTATCATTATTTCATATAGATCAAATTCTCTGATGTTGATATCTATACTTTCATTGTTTATTTTTTGTTTCAAAAATTCTATATGTTCCCTGACGATTATCTCATCCTCCGGGTCATAATCAAAAATATAAAAACCTATTTCGTTGCCCAAACCTTTGCCTTCTCTAAATCTCTTATCCATAAGGATAGGAAAAATCTTATCAAGCCGATCATAAACAGTCCCCATCTAGAACCCTCCCAACATAGCCTGAAGATATATACCATCGCCTTTTCCATTTAGATAATCTTTCAAATCCTGTTCCATCAGAGGCCTGGTTATTTCAATGTTCCTGTTTTTTTTCCTGACAAATCCCGCTTCAACCAAAATTCTTTTATATACCTGTTTTAATTTATAAAAGGTATAGTCTGTCCACCCTGCCACTCTCTGATTCTGTTCCGCTTTTCTCCGAAAAAAAATATTGAAATCTTTGTCAGTAATTATGTAGTCTCCAAGGAGACATTTTTCTCTATATACTTCTCCCATAAATTCGAAAAACAGTCTATCCGTTTTTAAAATAGCATACAGGGCTATTTGCTTGCTTGTCTCAAGGTTGCCCGTCGTTAATTTATGGAGCAACATCTCATCCAAGACCTGCAGCCTTTCCAAGACTGTAAAAGCAATTTCCTTAATTCTGTTCTCTGAATTCAATGAAAATATATTTTCTTCCTGTGCTTTTTGTTTTATATCATTTAAAGAAAATCCTTGTAAATACAGATTAGAGGCCTTCTTTAGCTCTAAATAAAGAAAGGATCTTGCTTTAATTGTCGATTTATATTTTAGCATTTTGTATCAAATCACCCCGTATTCATGGCCATTTTGTCTATATGGATATTATACCATCATTTACATATAATTGCAGGGGAAATAAAAAGGAGCCTCAATAATCAGATATGTTGAGCTCTTTTATCTGTATATATCTCCTCTTTTGTTTGATTCATATATAAATCTTATTCGGGAGGTCCGAATATTACCGATGAGCATCTAGTCCTTTGATTAAAATAGGCAAACCAAAAAGCATCCCGAGGATGCTTTTATTTAATGTGATGTATCATCTGAACTTTTATCTTTATGTTTCTTCATTTCATATATATTAATCATGGGTAAATTAACAGGGTGCATACCTGACAATGAGGTTACCGAGATAATATATGCCCTTGAAATTTGAGATAATGTTGCTGTTCCATTCACTTCTAACATTTCCCTAAATTTGTCTATTGTGAGTTTATCACCGGAACCAACAAAATTTCCTCTCATTTTTAAATGAATATTAAATAGTTCATCTTCTTCAGTCTTTCCTCTTAAATCCACAATAAAATCAACAACACCTAAATAACCATCTTTAATTTTATTACAATCTATAATTTCATAATCAATGCCCGCGTCAATCTTTACTGTTTCTCCCTTCTTACTTAACAATTTATTCTGTATTAAAAATTCAACTACTTTGTTGTTTACAAACTGAAAGGCAGCCATTATTTTTTCTGTTTTCATTATGCCGCAAATCCCTTCAATAATTCTATTTCTTCGTAAGTTTTTTCATTTATCATTTTATCTTTTTCTATACTATATTGAACTGACGCATCTATATATCTTTCTTCAAATGTTAATTCAAATTTCCAGCCCAATTTTTTAGAAATTTTAAACAAGAATCCTATAGAGGGATTATATTCACCGCTTTCTAATTTTGAAACCATTGCTTGTGTTATATCCAACTTATTAGCCAATTCTTTTTGAGTCATATCGTTATCTAACCTATAATTTATTATTTTGCATGCGATGTCAACAAGTATATCGGATAATTCAAATTCTTGCTTTGTCTCCTTATCAATATCATCAAAAATGTCCCAAGGATTTTCTAAGATATCATCTATTAACATATTTTTCACTCCCCATCATTAAAAATATCTATTATTTCTTTTTTCCTCTCTCTAGCAATCCTCTTGCCTATTTCATAATCAGATTTGCTTTTTTCCTCAAAAACATTGAGCAGAATTACCTTAGCTTCCCCGTTAATTGTGACAAATGAAAATAGAATTCTTATATTTTTCTCTCCAAACAGTCTAATGCTATAAAGACCATCTTCTTCGAGCAATTTTTCAAATAAATTGCTGTGAGCTATACACCTTATTTTTAATTTTTCTAAAAACGTTAGGCTCTTTTGATATTTTTTTAAAAAAACTTTTTTATATCCGCTGCCCTCAATTATATTTTTCAATTCCTTATTTAAAGTATAATAAGTTCTTATATAATTAGTTGGATATTCTGAACTAAAAGGATAAAGAACATTAGTAATCGCTTTTCTCCTGCTCACAATTTAGTATCTCCCTTTAACAATATTATATAACCTATAGGTTATATTTGCAACTTGTTTTAAAATTTTCATCAAAGATTATTCAATAATTGAAATTAAATGTTCCGTCGCTGGAATAATAACAATCACATAATATAATTTTAAGACTATAATATCACAAATTGTCATATTTTTCATTATAACTGTAATTATCTTTCCTCAGATTCAACAATTCTTCATTATATCCGAAAATATGCCATAAAAGTAGCGTAAAAGGGCGGGAAACAACAATTCTGGTTCCATGCTTTCCTTCTATAAAAAGCATATTACAACTATTTTATTTCGATCACTTCCGGAGATAGGTTCTTTTCCAATATATCAACAACTTTATCATAATCACTTTTGTTAAAATACAGTTTATCATGACCACGCCCTGAAAAGGATACCACAACATATTTTTTCCGGCTTATCTGTACCCTTTTTATCTTGTCCCAAGGGATGAAGGCAATATACCCTATGTGTGGACCTAGGCAGCTGAGCCCCTTTGAAGTTATACCATTTTTATATAAAGCGAGTATGATAATTCCCGACGCTAAAATTCCCACTATATAATGAACCCATACATTAGCATAAACATAAGTAATCCCAAGTAGTACAATAGCACCCATTATAACAGCCATAATTTCACCGGCCCTCTTTTTAGTCGGTATTACTAAATTTCTTATACATCTGATTTGGTGAAAGATGATAACGAAAAATAATATAAAGATTAAGATTGTTTTTATGTCCATATTACTCCCTCAATCCCTTAGACAAATAGTATTAAAATTCTTCTTAAATTGTTTTATTTGATAAAAACTGATACATCTCTACGATTCAAATTTGAAAATTAGCACCTGATTTAGAATCTATGAATTCAATAATTTTTCATAAACGGCATTAAATATAATATTGCATTTTCCTAGCATTTCTTTTGGTGCTTTTTCTATGAATTCATATTGATTTATATTTAAATCTAAAACCTTAACTTGATCCATCAATATGTCACCTTTAGTTTTAAGATTGCACAAATCAGATGAAAAAAATTTTAAAAGATACCAAAAATAAAAAAACATTACGCAGTTTTTAAAAATATAGAA
>JALNXC010000083.1 GCA_023230535.1 Alkaliphilus sp.
ACCCGAAATAGCTTTTGCGAATTTAGATGATAATATGGAATTAGCAGAAGATATGTTAAATTATATTATCAATTATGTTATGGAAAATGCACCGGAGGAGATGGAGTTTTTCAACAAATTTATAGATAAAGGGTTGATAGGCCGCTTAAATAATGTGGTAACTTCGGATTTTGCCAGGATTACATATACGGAAGCCATAGAACTGCTTAAAAAATCGAAACAAAAATTTGAATATCCCGTGGAATGGGGCTGCGATCTTCAGACGGAGCACGAGAGGTATATAACGGAGAAGGTATTTAAAAAGCCCGCGTTTGTGACAGATTATCCGAAAGAAATTAAGGCTTTTTATATGAGGTTAAACGAGGACGGTAAAACCGTGGCTGCTATGGATCTATTGGTTCCGGGTGTTGGTGAGATAATAGGGGGCAGTCAGAGGGAAGAGAGATTGGAGGTATTGGAAGAAAAAATGGATGCGATGGGTTTGGACAAGAGAGAATATTGGTGGTATCTGGAACTCAGAAAATATGGGGGTGCAAGGCACTCCGGTTTTGGTTTGGGTTTTGAAAGGGCTATCATGTACTTGACGGGAATGAGCAATATCAGGGATGTGATCTCTTTTCCGAGGACGCCAAAGTCGGCGGAGTTTTAACCTACATTTAATCTGTTGTGTTAGTAGTGGATATCTATATTTAATAAAAAATTAACCGGCACAACGAATTAATTTAATAAATATATAAACTTATTAGGTCATTGGCTAATCTAATGACTTAATTTATTATTAAAACTAATTGGCATTGAAAAGGGTACCAATCAAAAAATTGAAAAGGTTATATATAAACCGGTAATAATAAACAAGCTAGCTTAGAAGGATCATTTTTAAGTACAGAAAATATTAATTACAGTGTAGAAAACTTTGTAAGCTTGTTATATAGTAAAGGGATAAAGACGGATTAATTTATAAGGAGTAGATAAAAATGAAACTACCTGCTTTAAAACTAGGAGATTTAGTAGTTCCTGTTCCAATAATCCAAGGGGCTATGGGTGTTGGTATATCCCTTTCAAAATTAGCTTCTGCTGTAGCCAACGAAGGTGGGATAGGCGTTATAGCCGGAGTACAAATTGGCTTTAAGGAGCCGGATTTTGAAACTAATACTATAAGAGCCAATATAACAGCATTGAGGGAAGAAATAAAAAAGGCTAGAGAGTTAAGCCTTAAAGGTATAATAGGTGTAAATTTGATGGTAGCTATTAAAAATTATAAAGAAATGGTTAAGGCAGCAGTTGGAGAAAAAATAGATTTAATTATTTCCGGTGCCGGTTTACCTAAAGATTTGCCTGAATTTATAAAGGGAAGTAAGACTAAAATTGCACCGGTAGTTTCGTCGGGAAAGGCAGCTGCTTTAATAGCTAAACTGTGGGATAGAAGATTTTCTTATATACCGGATTTAATTATTGTAGAAGGAACAGATGCAGGAGGGCATTTAGGCTATTCCTTAGAAGACCTAAATAAGGAAGATAAACCTATGTTAATTGATACAGTAAAGGAAGTAATTAAGACTATAAAACCTTTTGAAAAAAAATATGATAAAAAGATACCGGTGATAGCGGCAGGTGGAATATTTAGTGGAACAGATATAGCTAAATACTTAAAGGTTGGTGCTTCCGGTGTGCAGATGGGAACCAGATTTGTAGCTACGGAAGAATGTGATGCTCATAAAAATTTTAAAGAAGCATATTTAAAGTCAAATGAAGCTGATATTCAGTTAATCCGGAGTCCTGTGGGTATGCCGGGCAGAGCTATTAAAAATAAATTAATAGAAAGAGTAAAATTAGCAAAAATTCCGGTAACCAAATGTTACAATTGTTTAGAGCCATGTAATCCTGAAACCACACCTTATTGTATATCGGCAGCTCTTATAAAAGCTGTAGAAGGCGATATGGATGAAGGGCTTATATTTGCAGGAACCAACGCTTATAGACTAAATAAAATTACAACTGTAAAAGAATTAATGAGAGAATTAATTACAGAAGCGGAACAGGCTTTAACGTAGAGAGTTTTACATATTAAAAGGATGTTGTATATGAAAAATATAGTTGCAGTTAAAGGCGTTAAAATTGGTGAAGGTATACCTAAAATTTGTGTGCCCATAGTAGGCAAAACATTAGAGGAAATTTTAGAAGAAGTCCGGTATTTAAAAACTATTGATTTTGATATAGTAGAATGGCGTGTGGACTTTTACGATGATGTTGAATGTATAGATAAAGTCAAAACGTCCCTTGAAGCAATCAGAAGCATTTTGATTGATAAGCCTATTATATTTACATTTCGCAGTATCGAAGAGGGCGGGAAAAAGGAAATTGGTACGGAATTTTATTTTGAATTGAATAGAGCGGTGATACAAACGGGATTTATTGATATTGTAGATGTGGAGTTGTTTAATGATGAGATAGAAATAAAAAGATTGATCGATATTGCACATAAAAATCATGTATCGGTTATTATTTCCAATCATGATTTTGATAAAACACCTTCGAGGGAGGAAATTATATCGAGGTTGCGCAGGGCGGCTGAATTAGGCGGAGATATTGCAAAAATAGCAGTAATGCCGATATGTACAAAAGATGTAATAACTTTGTTGGATGCAACAAATACAATGACGGAAAAATATAAGGACAGGCCGATAATGGCGATATCCATGGGGAAACAGGGCATTATCAGCAGGTTGGCAGGAGGGCTGTTCGGTTCAGATATGACATTTGCTTCTGCTAAAAAGATTTCTGCTCCGGGACAAATTTCATCCGATGATCTGTATAAAATCATGCCTCTGTTATATGATTAGTTTTCATATTGAATAAAAAACAATCGATCTATTTTCCTTGTAGTGACCTTATATCCTGTCAATTAAAAGTCATTGACAGATAACATAAATAATGTATAATTGAATAAGGTTAAGAAATATGCCGCAGGAATGAAAACAAAGGGTATAAATGATGTTATAAAAGGTTTTTTGACAATAATTGTTGATAGATTTTATCACATTTATATAGCTCCGAACCAATTCTTCTAAGGAGTTAATCTATGGGGATTGGTCGTTAGGGTTATATTGGAAACGATATGGCCTTCCATTGTGAGAAGGAGAAAACCGTTGATTATCTATAATCAGCGAGGCAAGCTTGCAATCCGGCAACTTGGTGCTTCTCACCAAGTTGTTTTTATTTTTCCCGGGGAAGGATATATCCGTTTATACCTGTAGTAAGGATAAAAATTAAAAAGGGGAGAATGGTATTATGAAAAAAATTTTAAGTGTTATTCTATCTTTAGTTTTGCTTGTAAGCCTTTTGTCAATGACGGGATGCGGGAAAGAATCGCCACCGGCATCAGATTCGCCTCCGGATATTTCTACACAGAATCCGCCGACAGAAACCGAAACAAAGAGTATTATGGTTTATTCCGGGGCGGGATTACGCAAACCTGTTGAGGAATTGGGTGAGATGTTTAAGGAAAAAACCGGGGTTGAGGTACAATTTACATATGGTAATTGTACTCAATTAATAAACCAGATTTTATTGGTTGATAAAGGCGATGTGTTTTTACCGGGTGATGCCGAGGATGTAAAAGTATTGCGGGAACATGATAAGATTGAGGCTGAGAAACCGTTGGTTTATCACGTTCCTATCTTGGCTGTGCCGCAAGGCAATCCGGCAGATATTAAATCCCTTGACGATCTTAAAAAACCCGGAATAAAAATTGTTCTGGGCGATCCGGAGACAAATCCCCTCGGTAAATTGGCCGAAAACATATTAACAAAAAAAGGTATTTATGAGCAGGTAAAACCGAATGTTGTTGCCCGGACGGCAACCGCCAATGAAATGTTTGTCTATTTGGAAATGAAACAAGTAGATGCATCTATAATATGGGAAGACAATCTGGTAGGCAACGAAAAAATAGAGATGGTAGAAACTTCGGATCTTGAGAAATATATAAAAAGGGTACCGGTCGCAACACTTAAATGTTCTGAAAATCCTGAAACGGCGGCTCAATTCATGGATTTCGTTTCTTCTTCGGAGGGAATCGATATATGGGAGAAATGGGGATTTAAACCGATCGTGGGAGATGAGTAATGGCAAAAACCAGATGGTGGAAGGACAAGTTCAATTTATTTATGGTTATATTCACTTATATAATTACATTTTGTATTTTTGCGACCCTAATGACTGTAATTTTAAAGGGCTTCCCCGGTATCGGGAAAGCCCTGATGACAAAAGAAATTCAGTTTTCCATCAAACTGAGCCTCTATACATCGGTGATTTCCACTATTTTTTGTATCCTGATAGCTATGCCAATAGCTTATGTGTTGGCTAGGACGGATATATGGGCTAAACAGTTGATCAGCACAATTCTTGATTTACCGTTGACACTGCCGCCCATAGTTTCCGGGGTTTGTCTGTTATTGATTTTTGGGACAACAGGTTTCGGAGCCTGGCTGGAGGATATAGGGCTCGGGTTTGTGTTTACGGTTAAGGGAATTATTATATCCCAGGTTTTTACCAATCTTTCTTTTACGATCAGGGTTTTGAAATCTACCATATTATCGATCAATCCCCGTTTGGATTACATTGCTCGAACATTAGGCTGTACACCGATGCAGGCATTTTTTAAGGTTACTTTGCCTTTATCCAAAAACGGTATTATCGCCGGAACCGTGATCACCTGGGCTCGTGCTTTAGGAGCTTTCGGAGCTGTTTTGATGCTGGCGGGTGCAACTCGGCTTCGTACCGAGACTTTACCTATTTCTCTTTTTCTGAATATGTCTACGGGAGATATAGATGCTGCGCTGGCGGTAGCTAATATTTTAATCATTATTTCTGTTATATCTTTATTTATATTTAATAAATTTGGCGGTGATTTTATCGGGGATTCTCGAGTAAATTAACGGAGGTGTGAGGTATTATGATTTCATTAGAAAATGTATCGATATCTTTAGGAGATTTTTCTTTAAAAAGTGTGAATTTGGAAATCCCGTCAGGAGAATATTTTTCAATCCTTGGGCCGACAGGCGCCGGAAAAACTGTTATTTTAGAGCTCATCGCAGGTTTATATAAGCCGGATAAGGGTAATATTTTAATCAACAATGAAAATGTTGAAAAAATACCTCCTGAAAAGAGGGGTGTTGGTTTTGTTTATCAGGATTATGCCCTTTTTCCTCATCTTAATATATATAAAAATATTTCTTTTGGACTGAAACTAAGAAAAATTTCACAAAAAGAGATAAGGAACACGGTGTTGGAATTGACGGAGCTGTTTAAT
This sequence comes from Alkaliphilus sp., assembly GCA_023230535.1. Lineage (GTDB taxonomy): Bacteria > Bacillota > Clostridia > Peptostreptococcales > Natronincolaceae > JAAZJW01. Next base: position 5,309 of record JALNXC010000083.1, read on the forward strand.
ATCACGCATCTTTTAAGTCGATTTCCCGGTACATTGAGCGGGGGCGAACAGCAGAGGGTATCCTTGGCAAGGGCTTTGGCCCTCAGACCAAAGATATTATTGATGGATGAACCGTTAAGCGCTCTTGACCCCAATACCAAAAATTTTTTGCGCGAGGAAATAAAAAGAATTCACCGGACCTACGAATGTACAATTGTTCATGTTACCCATGATTTTAATGAAGCAAATACACTTGCTACCCTGGTCGGTATTATTTTAGACGGGCAAATAAGGCAGGTCGGTACTCCGGGGGAAGTGTTTAAAAACAACGGTGACCTTAAAGTATCCAGATTTTTAGGGCTTTCCGCATCTTGATCCCGGTCCAAAATAGCCGCATAAAAAATCTTTGCAAATTATATCTGGGTTGTTTTGTCACGAAGAATTTTAAGAAGAATTTATTTATTGTAAACGGTTTCGTTTTTTTAAAAAATAATATATTATATTGAATTGGAATCTTTAATTTTTATTTAAATTTATTGATCAAAAAATTACTATCAGAGGTGAAAAGATGAAATCAGTAAAAGTGGAAGATGCCATAGGTATGGTATTGAGTCATGACATTACGGAAATAGTACCGGGAGAATTTAAAGGGGTTGCTTTTAAAAAAGGCCATATTATACAGGAATCAGATATAGAAAGGCTGCTCAGAATCGGAAAAGAGCATGTATATATTTTTGAAATGGATGGAAACAAACTGCATGAAGATGAAGCAGCCATGGCAATTGGTAAGCTGGTCTGCGGGGAGGGGATTTACCATACTCCACCCAGCGAAGGAAAGATAAGCATAAAA
>JALNXC010000084.1 GCA_023230535.1 Alkaliphilus sp.
GTTCGAAAATTAAGCGGTGCCACAGTAATCGCACAGGACCTGAGGGGAGGGGCATCCTTGGTATTAGCGGGGTTGGCAGCGGAAGGCAAAACTATTATTGAAAATATAAAGCACATAGATCGGGGATATGAAAACATAAATGATGTTTTAAACGAGCTAAGTGCGGATATAATTAGATAGTGTATGTAAATATAATTAGATGCGGCTATCGGCCGCTCTCAATAAAACTGATATGTGGACAGGCCGTAAAGGTAGGGGAAAACAGTGGGGATAAAAAAGAAAAATTATCTTAAAAGCCGGCGAAGACAGATGCGCAAAATAAAAACAGGGATCTTAAGTTTGTTATTCGTACTGATGTTTATCTTTTGGTGTATGTACTATTTATTGCAATCGGATTTAATGAATTTAAAAAACATAGTATTAGAAGGTAATTCAAATGTAACCGAAGACGAAATTGTCAATATTTCTAATTTAGTTATCAATAGAAATATATTTAAATATAATCTAAAAGAAATAAAACAGAATATAATATCCCATCCCTACATCAAGGAGGTAAAGGTATACAGGAAACTGCCCGATACTGTTATGATACAGATGAAAGAACGGGAAGAGTATGCCATAATATTGTATATGGGCTCCTATATATACATAGATCGGGAAAGCACAGTTTTAAGAGCATCCGACAGCTATATGGCTAATGAAAATATATTAATCACGGGTATAAATTTCAAAAGCTTTAAGGTGGGCGAAAAAGTTCAAGCCACTAATGATGATGATTTAAATCTTGTTATGGATTTGCTCAAAGCAATAAATATGACTACGGTATATGATATGATTTCCGAAATTAATATAAGCGAAAAAAATAATATACGTATAATAACTTTTGATGGGTCGGAAGTGTTGTTGGGAGAAGCGAAAAAACCTGCTTATCTTATGGTAGCTTTAGATGAAATACTCATCAATCTTTACACTAAAAATATTAAAAATGTTATAATTGATATGAGGTATGAAGGTTATATTTCCGTAAAGGGTAGGGATACATGGGAGGACTAGTTTATGAAAGATTTAAGAGGTAAGATTGCTTTTGGTGTTCTTTGTGCCATTTTAGGTTTTATTATATCGTTACAATTTAAGACTGTGAGGGGAAATACCGGCGGACTTCTATCCACACAAAAAGCGCAACAGTTAGCGTTGGAATTAAAGGAATTGAGAACAGAAAAAACGGCCTTGATGGAAGAATTGACCGAATGGGAAATAAGATTAAAAGAATATGAAATATCCGAAGCCGATGAAAGTTTTATTATTAAAAATTTGAATAAAGATTTAGAGAGGTATCAGATAATATCCGGTTATAAAACTGTTGGAGGCCCCGGAATTATAATTACGATAGATGATCCGATACAGGAATATCCCAGGCAGAGTAATGAAAGTTTTATCATGTATAATTATGATTTGCTTTTAGGTATTGTAAATAAATTAAACGGGGCGGGCGCGGAGGCAATTTCAATCAATGATCAGAGATATACTTCAGCAACCGAAATTTATTATACCTCAAACTCCGTGTTGATCAATTCAGTGCCGACAATTCCGCCTTTTACCATAAAAGCGGTCGGGAATCCCGAATCGTTGGAAGCGGCTCTCAACATACGTTTCGGTATCGTTCAAGAGATGCGTGAGATGTATAATCTTCAAGTAAGCATAAAAAAGGAAAACAATATAGTGATACCGAGATATAATAAAACAATAAACTTCAAGTATGCAAAACCTTCGGATACTATCTCCTAAAGAAATGAAGCAGGGGTGTAATTATGAAAATACAACTGAATAGGGTGGTTATTATTTTTCTATGTATTATTCTGGGATTTTTTATAGCCATTCAAACAAAAAATGTACAGGAGGACTATAGCTTTGTAAGTTTAAGAACTATAGCGGATTTACAAAATCTGATAAAAAAAGAAAAAGAAGAATTAAATAATATTTCCGAACTTATAGTATCCGGTAAAAATAGACTTTTAGAGTATGAAACAGCAGTAAGTGGGGGCGGGAGCATCAGGGATGTTTTGGCAAAAGAACACGATCAGTTTAAAATGATAAGCGGTTTTGTCGACCTGAAAGGGCCCGGTATTATCGTATGGCTCAGTGACAGTGATAGAGAATTGTATGAATGGGAAGATCCGAACAATGTTATTGTACACGACTTAGATGTTCTCATTATTGTAAATGATTTAAAAACTGCCGGTGCCGAAGCCATATCCATTAATGGGCAGAGAATAATGAGTACAACAGAGATCCAATGTGCAGGCGCCACTATTACAATCAATAATCATACTTACGGACAACCTTTTATAATTAGAGCCATTGGTGACCCCGACACATTAAGTGCGGTAATTAAATCGCCGGAATCATATGCATTCCTCCTCAAGGAGGTATATGGTTTAGGATTGGAAGTATCGGTGTATGAAAATATAGAAATTTCAAAATTTAACAATGATATCAGTTGGGAATACCTAACACCAAAGGAAGGTGAATAAAATGATTTTTGCTATAATAGGGTTGCTGGTAGGAATTTTTTTGGGATTGAGACTGGACATAACTTATCCCGCTAAATATGCTCTTTATATATCCGTTGCTATATTGGCATCTCTGGATTCTGTTTTCGGGGCAGTGCGTTCCATGCTTGAGGATACATTTAATACTGAAATATTTGTATCCGGGTTTTTTACTAATGCTATTTTAGCCGGATTTTTAGCATATATAGGAGACCGTCTGGGTGTACCGTTATATTATGCGGCGATATTTGCTTTTGGAGGTAGGCTTTTTCAAAATTTTGCTAATATACGCAGGCATCTATTGAATAAATTTCGTTCGCGAATAACAACTAAATAAAACATATAGGGGGGTTGCGCGGAAAAAAATAATAGAACTTGGTTCGTATTTATGTTTGCCAATCATTAACAATAATTTTTTTGATTATTACCTATAGAAAAAAAGGAAATTTATAATTTTTGTTGAACTAATCCTATAGATTATAAAATAATTTAAATATTATTTAAGGCAATAATGTTGTTATATAATAAAATAGCGAAATTAAAATTGATTTCATATCTATTGGAAATAACTATAGATCATATTGCAGTTTAAAACGAATAAAAGCTTATTTACATAATAAGAGAAAGGGGTATTATTGTGTTGGAATTCGATATGAATATGGAACCGTTTGCTAATATTAAAGTGATTGGTATTGGTGGTGGAGGTAATAATGCTGTAAATCGTATGATAGATGCGGGTTTAAAGGGCGTTGAATTTATTTCTATAAATACAGACAGACAGGTTTTGTTTACTTCTAAAGCTGAGCATAAACTACAGGTCGGTGAAAAACTTACAAGGGGATTAGGTGCAGGTGCAAATCCTGAAATAGGTAAAAAAGCGGCCGAGGAAAGCAGGGAGGATATAGCTCAATTACTTCAGGGGGCGGATATGGTATTTATAACCGCCGGTATGGGTGGGGGAACCGGTACGGGGGCGGCTCCCATCATTGCCGAAATTGCCAAAGAATTAGGAATTCTTACTGTTGGCGTGGTAACAAAGCCGTTTACATTTGAAGGTAAAAGAAGGATGATCTATGCGGAACAGGGGATAGAAGAATTAAAAAGTAGAGTGGATACTCTAGTCACTATTCCCAATGACAGGTTACTTCAAGTGATTGAAAAGAAAACAACCATGTTGGAAGCCTTTAGAATAGCGGATGATGTATTAAAACAGGGGGTTCAGGGCATTTCCGATCTGATAGCGGTACCTGGGCTGGTTAATCTGGATTTTGCAGATGTAAAAACAATTATGTTGGAGCAGGGTTTGGCTCACATGGGGATAGGAAAGGCAAGCGGGGAAAATCGTGCTACCGAGGCGGCAAAGCAGGCAATTCATAGCCCGTTATTAGAAACATCTATTTTAGGTGCCAAAGGTGTGTTGTTAAATATTACAGGAGGAACTAATTTAGGTTTATTTGAGGTAAACGAGGCGGCTGAGTTGGTGGTAGAGGCTGCGGATCAAGATGCTAATATTATTTTCGGTTCGGTAATCAATGAAGAACTAAAGGATGAAATCAGAATTACCGTAATAGCTACGGGTTTCGAAAAAGATGTCATACAGATGGTAGATGCCGATGGCCAAAATATGTTTGCAAGATCAGATACAAGAGAAGTTGCTGTTACGGCCGAACAAGATGGAGAAAATGTCGGAAGTGGAGAATTGGATATACCCATTTTTTTAAGAAGAAAGAAGAATTAATAATTTAACTGAATATTTAGCCTTATAATCTATATTATGTCATTTTGAGCGTATAGAAGAATCCTGAAATTATGCTGTCGTCACGGTATAGAATGAAACAGCGTAATTTTAGGTATTTTATTATCACTCGGGTGGCATTTATTTTTTGTAAACCACATCAACATTTTTCACTGCAAATTGTAATAAAATGCATGCTTTCGACTACAGGTAATGACAAAAAAATATTATACAATCCTATATAATATACATAAATTTAGAAAAGGATGAATATCTGTATAGTAACAATGCTATGTCCCTGTGGGGGTGGAAATATGATTGTATATGCCGAATATGTATTTTTGGAAAATTTCATTATGAATTATTTTATATTGTCTTTAACGAGCAGGGTTGCAAGATTTAAATCCAAACGCATAAAATTTATTTTGGCATCCTCTTTGGGGGCCCTATATGCATTTATTATTTTTTTCCCATCATTACATTTTTTATTTTCTATTCTGATGAAAATTGCATGTTCTATGCTGATCATTATTACATGTTTTACACCTTACCGTTTTAAAGATTTTTTTAGGCTCATGGGTATATTTTATTTAATAACGTTAGTGCTCGGCGGGGCAGGTTTTGCATTATTTTATTTTAGCAGTTTTAATGGAATTATGAGCAATGGAATTTTTTATATAACTAATATTTCGATTAAAAATATATTTATTTCTTGCGGTGTAGCGTATGTTTTAATCCAATTCTGTTGGGGTTATATTCAGGAACGGTTGTCAAAAGAAAAAATACTCATGGATATCAGTATAGAAATTAATGATAAAAAGATAAATTTGAAAGGCATAGTAGATACGGGGAACTCATTGACAGACCCTATAAGCAAATATCCCGTAATAATTGTAGAATATGATGCAATAGAAAACATTTTACCGGTTGAGATAAGAGATATTTTATTAAGCAATCAGATATTTAATTTTGATCAAATAATTACTCAATTAAGTGGCAGTAGCTGGGTGACCAGATTTAGAATAATACCTTACCAGGCTTTAGGTACGGAAAACGGAATGTTGATTGGCTTTAAACCGGACAATGTATTGATTTATAATGATAAATATTGTAAGGATATCAAGGAAATAATTATCGCCATTTATAATAAAAATCTTTCTAAAACAGGCGATTACAGAGCGTTATTGCATCCGGATATTGTGTAAAAAAATAGAGAATTGTGGTTTATAATAGTGCAATAAAAGCCGTTTAGGGCCTTACGGTGTATATCATATTCTACATAAATGAAATTGAAACAGGGGGTATATAAATTGGATAAAATTATCAGAAAAATTAAACTAATATATCGATATTATTTAATTAAAATCCTAAAAAAATTAAAAATCTACGATGAAAAAAGTTTGTACTATATAAGAGGCAGCGAAGCCTTGCCTCCGCCGCTGACCAATGATGAGGAGGTCTATTTAATAGCTAAACTTAAGGATGACGAGAGCACAGTGAGGACTATTTTAATAGAAAGAAACCTGAGATTGGTTGTTTATATAGCCAGAAAATTTGAAAACACAGGGATAGGTATAGAAGACCTGATTTCCATAGGAACAATCGGGCTTATAAAGGCGGTAAATACATTTAATCCTGAAAAGAAAATAAAACTTGCGACCTATGCATCCCGATGTATTGAAAACGAAATTCTAATGTATTTGAGGAGAAATAATAAAGTAAGAATGGAAGTTTCTTTTGATGAACCATTGAATATTGATTGGGATGGAAATGAATTATTGCTTTCGGATATATTGGGAACGGAAAATGATGTTATATATAAATTTTTGGAGGA
>JALNXC010000085.1 GCA_023230535.1 Alkaliphilus sp.
GACCGTGGATAATGCTCTCATTCCTTGAAGTGAGAGCATTAAATTTTTGATCTTCTATCCCATTTTTTTAGGATTTTATGGTATTATATTATAAGGCATATAAGAATCCTGGTATAAAATACTGTTCTTAAATTTAAGAAGGGATTTGAAAACATGAAAATATTGATTAAAAATGGAAGGGTAATAAATCCGGCTGCGGATTTAGATGAAATAAAGGATGTTCTCATAATTGACGGTGTTATAAAAAAGATTGATGAAGAAATAATTGATGAAGCAGATAATATAATAGATGCGAACAATCTGTGGGTGACGCCCGGGTTTATAGATTTGCATGTGCATTTCAGAGAACCCGGATTTGAACATAAAGAGACCATAGAGACGGGCAGTAAAAGTGCCGCCAAGGGAGGCTTTACTACGGTATGTTGTATGCCAAATACAAAACCGACTATAGATTCGAAAGAGATCGTTGAATTTGTAAAAAATCGTGCCGAAGAAAAAGCTATAGTCAATGTATTGGTGGTCGGGAGTATAACAAAAGGCCTGCAGGGCGAGGAATTGTCGGATATGGAAGGGATGGCGGAAGCGGGCATCTGCGCCATAAGCGATGACGGCAGGACGGTTCAAAATTCAAATCTGAAAAGAAGGGGCATGGAAAAAGCGAAATCACTGAATATACCTGTTTTTGTTCATTGTGAGGATGAAGAACTATTGCGGAGCGGTGTCATGAACAGCGGCAAGATTTCAAAGCAACTGGGGCTTCCGGGGATATTGCCGGAGGTAGAAAATGTAATAATCGCCAGGGATATCATACTTGCCGGAGGGACCGGTTCAAATCTTCATATATGCCATATCAGTACGGGAACAGGTGTAGATCTCCTTAAATTTGGCAAAAATATAGGTGTAAAGGTGACAGGGGAGGTATGCCCTCATCATTTTACCTTATCGGATAAAGAGGTACTGTCGCTGAATACTGATTTTAAAATGAACCCCCCGCTCAGAAGGGAAGAAGACATCAGGGCCATAAAAAGGGGATTGAAAGAAGGAATTATAGATGCAATAGCAACAGATCATGCTCCACATCATGAGGATGAAAAAAATGTTGGATTTATTGAGGCGCCGTTCGGAATAGTGGGTTTGGAAACGGCTCTGCCCATTGCTATCACGGAATTGGTGGAGGAAGGCTGGCTTACACCCATGGAATTGATAGAAAAACTCACAATAAATCCGGCCAAGGTATTAGGGATAGATAAGGGGGATATGAGTGTGGGGAAGGCAGCGGATATAACAATTATAGACCCTTTTGTCGAATATAAAATAGATGTGGGAAGTTTTGTTTCAAAGAGCAAAAACAGCCCCTTTCATAATAGATCGGTAAAGGGAAGGGTTGAATATACCATAGTTAACGGGAAGATTGTGTACAATAGAAGCGACTCGTAGTTCTGTAAAAAATGTTAAAAATGTCATTATTATGGATACAACAATAGAATCACCGAGATCCTTCGCGGGTCAAACTCATACTGTCCGCCTCAGGATGACAACACCGAAGGTGTCATTCTGAACGCCAGTGAAGAATCTCGTTTTACATTTTTATGATGGTAAAGCTATAAGGAGGTAAAAAATGATAGACAGATTGATAGATAAAATTATTGATAGGCAAAACCCTTCTATTGTAGGCTTAGACCCCAGGATAGAGATGGTGCCGCGGTTTATGAGAGAGGAATATTTTTATGAGTATGGCAAAACACCGAAGGCAGTCGGAGAGATGTTTTTTGCATTTAATAAAGAAATTATAGATAATGTTTATGATATAGTGCCTGCTGTTAAACCTCAGATAGCAATGTACGAGAAATATGGCTTCGAAGGGGTGCGATGTTATATCAAAACAAATGAATATGCAAGGAGCAAGGGGTTAATAGTGATAGGTGATATAAAGAGAGGGGACATAACCTCTACGGCGGAAGCATATGCGGAGGGCCATATAGGAGAGGTGAAAATTGAAGATCAATGTTATAATATTTACAGCCAAGATGCCATAACCCTGAGCCCATATTTAGGTTCCGATTCCATAGAACCATATATCAAGCATTGCAAAGAGTATGATAAGGGTTTGTTCATATTAGTAAAAACATCAAACCCCAACAGCGGGGAAATACAGGATCTTGAAACAAACGAAGGCAAACTTTACGAAAAGGTAGGAAAACTGGTTGACAAGTGGGGAAAAACATTGATAGGAAAGCACGGATACAGTCAAATAGGTGCGGTTGTAGGTGCAACTTATCCAAAACAGGCGGAAAATCTCAGGAAGATAATGCCTAATACATATTTTTTGGTGCCCGGTTACGGTGCCCAAGGAGCAAAAGCGGAAGATTTAAAAGGGTGTTTCAACAAGGACGGTTTAGGTGCGATAATCAATTCATCCAGGGGGATTATTGCTGCCTATTTAAAAGAATCCAACAGAAAAAAGTTTTCGGAGAAAGATTTTGCTTTAGCGGCCGGAGAAGCTGCTATATATATGAAGGACGATTTACAAAGGAATCTGTTTTAAGAATAATAAACAGCATATAAAAAGTTAGATGCATCAGATACAGGAGAAAAGCCCGACAAGGGCTGAAAATCGGAGGCAATTTTGTGAAAAAACTATACTATCCAATCATAATCGAACAAAACCAAATAGCACGGGGCACATTTTCCATGAAATTACAATGCAATGAAATTGCAGAAACCGCTCTGCCCGGGCAATTTGTAAATTTATATTGCAGAGAAGGGGAAATGTTATTGCCCAGGCCTATAAGTATCTGTGAAACAGACAGGGAAAAGGGTATATTGACATTGGTTTATGCGGTGGTAGGCAAGGGCACCGAAAGTTTTTCACGCCTAAAAAAGGGTGATACTATAAAGGTGTTGGGCCCTCTGGGAGACGGGTTTAAAATAGATGAAAGTATAAAAACCCATATTTTAATAGGCGGGGGGATAGGAGTGCCTCCGCTGGTAGAACTTGCAAAACATTTAAAAGGGGAAATCTATGCATTTTTAGGCTTTGCGGAGAGCCCTATTTTGGTTGAAGAGTTAGAAAGTTACGGTGCAAAAGTTTTTGTGGCTACGGATGACGGGAGTGCCGGGTTTAAAGGCAATGTGATTGAACTTTTTAAAAATAAAAACATTACGGGGGGTATGATATACGGCTGCGGGCCGAAGCCGATGCTGAAAGCCGTCGGCAAATGGGCGGAGGATATGGGTATAAAGGCACAGATTTCGATGGAAGAGCGAATGGCCTGCGGCATAGGGGTTTGTGTAGGCTGTGTTTGTAAGATCAAGAAAAAAGAAGAAGAGGATTGGCAGAATAGGAAGGTATGTACCGACGGGCCTGTATTTTGGAGCGAGGAGGTAATCTGGGATGAATAAGCCCGATATGCAAATAAATATAGCAGGTGTAGAGCTGAAAAATCCGGTTATAACTGCCTCCGGCACCTTCGGAAGCGGCAAAGAATACAGCGAGTATATAGATTTAAACAAATTGGGTGCGATAACGGTAAAGGGGGTGTCCGATATACCGTGGAAAGGTAACGACAGTCCTCGTATTGCCGAAACCTACGGCGGAATGCTGAACAGTGTGGGCCTTCAAAATCCGGGGGTGGAAGCTTTTATAGAGGAAGACCTGTCTTTTTTAAAGCGGTACGATACCAAAATAATAGTCAATATAGTAGGAAGGACAGTTGAGGAATATTGTCGGGTTGCCGAAAGATTGAGCGACACGGATATTGATATGATAGAGCTGAATATATCGTGCCCCAATGTAAAAGAAGGAGGGGTAAGTTTCGGTACCGACCTGCTCATGGCGGAAAGAATTACAGAGGCGGTTAAAAAAACTGCTAAACAGCCCCTGATAGTAAAACTCAGCCCGAATGTAACCGATATAGTGTCTATTGCGAAAGCCGTCGTGGCCGGCGGGGCCGATGCCATATCGCTGATAAACACACTGCTCGGTATGGCAATAGATATAAACACGAGAAAACCCATACTCGCCAATATTGTAGGCGGATTATCCGGCCCGGCAATAAGGCCGGTTGCAATCAGAATGGTCTATGAGGTTGCGAAAGCGGTAGATGTGCCTATTATAGGCATGGGCGGAATTATGACGGGGGAAGATGCGGTAGAATTTATGCTTGCCGGTGCTACCGGAGTAGCCGTAGGTATGGCTAATTTTACAAATCCCACCGCCACGATTGATGTTTTGAACGGTATTGAAGATTATATGATTAGGCATGGATTTAATAATATTGAGGAAATAAGGAAAAGTTTAATACTATGATTAAGGCATCAAAGGGTGGATAGGGTGTATATTGAAAATATAATAAAAATATATAAGCGAACATTTGCAGGATGCATGTAAAATTCTTAGTGAATTGCCTGTCCGGCGAGCCGGGAGATAAAAATCCGTTAAAAAATTGCGCGCTGTTTGAGCGTAGCGAGTTCGCGAATTTTAGGATTTTTTATTGAAATGAACTTTAGAATTTTATGCGTCCGAAACCGTGAGCGTTATATTTTATTATATTTTCAATGATATTCTGTTTTGGCGCTTCAATCACATTATAATTTTAGGGTCTTAATCTACAAGTGAAAAATATATATGGAGGAACACATATGATAAATAGGGAACGAGTTATCGAAATTTTAGAAAAAACGGGGGCGTTAAAGAGGGGGCATTTTTTATTGACGTCGGGCCGTCATAGCGATCAGTATATGCAATGTGCCCAGGTGTTTCAATACCCGGAATACGCAGGGGAAATATGTAAAGGGTTAGCGGAACAGTTTAAAGATGATAATGTAGAAATCGTAATAGGCCCCGCAACGGGCGGAATTATTATGGCATATGAAATGGCAAGGCAATTGGGCGCCTTAGCGATGTTTGCGGAAAGAGAAGAAGGAAAAATGGTTTTAAGGAGAGGATTTTCCATACCGAAAGGGGCCCGGGTGTTGGTTTCGGAAGATGTAATTACTACGGGGGGTTCCGTGAGGGAAGTCATGGAATTGGTGGAAGAGTTAGGGGGAATTCTATTAGGGGTTGTTGTCTTAGTAGATAGAAGCAATGGCAAGATAGAATTCGGGGCCAAGCTCGAAGCGGCTCTATCCTTGGAAGTAATTTCTTATGAAGAATCGGAATGTCCAATCTGTGCGGAAGGAAACATACCGCTTGAGAAACCCGGGAGCAGGGCGATGAAAAGATAACATAATAAATTAAAATTTCGGGCATAAAATTGAATAAATGCATAAAAGAGGTGGTGTTCTTTTGAAAATATATATAGAAGACAGTTACGACAAAATAAGCGAAAAGGCCGCATTGATAGTTGCCGGCCGGATCACTGTAAATCCGAGGAGTGTACTGGGGTTAGCCACAGGAAGTACACCTATAGGAATGTATAAAAAATTAATAGATATGTACAAGAGAAGCATTATTGATTTTTCGCAGATTACCACATTTAATTTAGACGAATATTATAAGTTGTCCAGGGAAAACAGGGGCAGTTATTATTATTACATGATGGAAACATTTTTTAATCATATAAACATACCGAAGGAAAATATACATATTCCGAATGGCATGGCAGATGATATTGAAAAGGAATGCAGAGAGTATGAAGAAAAGATAGACAAGGCCGGGGGCATTGATATTCAAATACTCGGAATAGGTACCAATGGGCACATAGGTTTCAATGAGCCGGCCGAAAATCTAAATATAAGGACCGGTCTGATAGATCTTACGGAAAATACCATCAGGGATAACAGCAGATTTTTTGAAAAGAAGGAAGAAATGCCTACAAAAGCCCTTTCCATGGGCATAGTTTCTATTATGAAGGCTAAAAAAATTATATTGCTTGCAAGTGGAGAAAATAAGGCCGAGGCCATCAAAAATATGACGAACGGCTACATAAACACAAACCATCCGGCTTCCATATTACAGGCTCATAGGGATTGCATACTGATTATAGACAGGGATGCCGCAAAATTGATCATATAAAACAAAACACCTTCCCGTAATAATTTGATTGAGCAGGGGGGTGTTTATATGATATTGCATGAA
>JALNXC010000086.1 GCA_023230535.1 Alkaliphilus sp.
AATTGATCACGCTATTTAATATATCTAAAATTTTTTCGTTCTTAATATCTGTGTGCCTTATAAAATTAAGCTTTTCTTCATATTGATATAATAACCTTTCCGTTCTTTTCAACATGTCATAGACAGCTTGTCTGGATATATCAAATTCATCAGCTATCTCTCCCAGGGATAGATCCTGATTATAATAGAGATCCACTATATTCTTCTGTTTTTCGGTCAACAGCTGATTATAAAAATCATATAAAACTGAAATTTCTACGGTTTTTTCCAACATATGAACACTTCCCATTGTTTATCTGTAAAGTAAAACTACTTTACAGATGTAATTCTATACTAAAAAATATCGGATGTCAAGAAATTTTATTCATCTCCGAATATGGCTTTAACAAATGTTTCAGGATCAAATTCCTGTAAATCCTCCATCTGTTCTCCAACTCCTATAAATTTAACGGGAATATCCAATTCCTTACTTATTCCTATAACTATTCCGCCCTTTGCCGTTCCGTCCAATTTTGTCAATACAAGGCCGGTAATCTGTGCTACCTCCTTAAATATTTTTGCTTGCCGGATAGCATTCTGTCCGGTAGTAGCATCCAAAACTAATAAGATTTCCTTAGATGCATCGCCATATTCCCGTTCTACAATATTAAATATTTTTCCCAATTCATTCATCAGATTTTTTTTATTATGAAGCCTACCCGCAGTGTCGCATATCAATACATCTATACCCCGTGCTTTTGCGGCATGTATGGCATCATATATGACAGCGGCGGGGTCCGCACCTTCCTGATGCCTTATTACATCTACATCAACCCTGTCGCCCCAAATTTTTAATTGATCTATAGCGGCTGCCCGAAATGTATCCCCCGCTGCCAATAGTACTCTTTTACCTTGGTTTTTGAAACGATGGGCCATCTTGGCAATAGAAGTTGTTTTCCCAACACCATTTACACCCACAACTAAAATAATCGCAGGTGAGGGTTCTATATTTATTTGAGAATCCGGCAACTTTTCCAATATATCCTTCAATTTTTCCATGAGCATATTTTTAATCTGAACAGGTTCCGAAATCTTTTCCTCCCTGACCCCGTCCCTTAGATCATCTACTATCTCCATGGTAGTTTGAACGCCTATATCCGCGGTGATTAAAATTTCTTCAAGTTCCTCAAATAGGTCTTCATCTATTTTTTTATATAATTTAAGTAAATTGTCAACCCTATCGGTAATTCCTTTTTTAGTTTTAAAAAGCCCGTCTTTCAGTCGCTTAAACAGATTGGATTTAGACGTATCCTCCGTTTTTTCCGCCTGTACTCCATAATATCCCTCTTCTGCTTCCTTTTCATTCGGATCATCTTTTTTATCGGCCCTATGCTCTTCTGTCTCCAGGGGACTTTTCATTCTGTTGTCTTTTCCCGTAAATTTATCAATAAAGTTTTTAAACATTTCTATCCGTCCTTCCTAAACAATCGTTAATCCAAAGCTTTTTTGGCGGCATTCTGCTCCGCTTCCTTCTTACTTTTACCCCGTCCCCTGCCCAATACCTTATCACCCAATACTACCTCAATTTCAAAGGTCTTATCATGATCCGGACCAATTTCGTCCACTACCCTATAACTGATTTTGTCATCAAACTTGCTCTGTAATAATTCCTGAAGATCTGTTTTATAATCCCTGAACAAATTGCCTCTACTGGCTAATTCTACACTGTCTTTCAACATGTTTAAAATAAATTTGCGCGCCGTTTCGATTCCCCCGTCCAGATATAGCGCTCCTATGACCGCTTCAAATGTATCCGCCAATATAGAAATCCTGTTCCGCCCGCCGGTCACCTCTTCCCCCTTACCTAACAACAAATATTTCCCAAGATCTATCGATTTGGCTTGCCGGGCCAAGGATGGTTCGCATACGACATTAGCCCTCACCTTTGTTAATTCACCTTCGGGGAGGTTGCCATATTTTAAATACACATATTCACTGATCACGGTGCCTAAGACCGAATCACCTAAAAATTCCAATCTCTCATTATTATAGATATGTTTGCCCCGATATTCATTGGAATACGAACTATGGGTCAATGCTTCATTTATAATATCTATTTCTTTAAATTGATATTTTATTATGTTTTGAAATTCCTCTATCTGTTCCAAGCGTTTTTTATCCGGTTTCATTTTATTTCCTCCATGATTCTCCAAAAATGATTCAATCATAACTCCTATCTATTTTACTATTATTTCATTTTAATTGCAAAAAATTATAGGAAGAAGAAACTCCTTCCTATGATGGATATTATTACGGATAGCTATTCATATTTTCTAAAGATTATAGACGCATTATGTCCGCCAAAACCCAGAGAATTTGAAAGAGCATACCTGATATCCGCCTTTTTGGGCTTGTTCGGTACATAATTTAAATCACATTCCGGATCCGGTGTTTCATAATTGATTGTAGGCGGTATGAGCCCATTTACGATAGCCATAATACAAACGATAGCTTCTACACCTCCCGCAGCTCCCAGGAGATGCGAGGTCATCGATTTTGTCGAACTTACGTCCAACTTATATGCATGCTCTTTAAATACGCTTTTAATTGCCTCGGTTTCAAATTTATCATTATATATTGTGCTTGAGCCGTGTGCGTTGATATAATCAATAATATCATAATTTATGTCCGCATCGTTCAGGGCGCATACCATAGCCCTGGCAGCCCCTTCTCCTCCCGGAACAGGAGTGGTGATATGATATGCATCGGAACTTCTGCCATAACCTATTAGTTCTCCGTAGATAGTGGCATCTCTTTTGAGAGCATGTTCCAGTTCTTCTATTAAAAATATCCCGGCACCCTCACCCATCACAAATCCGTCCCTATTTTTATCGAAAGGCCTGCTGGCCTTTTTAGGTTCGTCATTATTAGTCGATAAAGCCTTCATAGAACAAAATCCCGCTACGGACAGCGGTGTAATAGAAGCTTCGGTTCCCCCTGTAATTACAATATCCGCATCTCCATACTGAATTATACGAAAAGCTTCCCCAATAGCATTCGTAGAAGATGCACATGCGGTAACAATCAGTATATTGGGGCCTTTTGCCCCTAATGCAATAGACACCTGGCCGGATGCAATATTAGGTATCATCATGGGAACAAAAAACGGACTGATTCTTTTCGGCCCTCTCTCCATAAGTTTTTGAGCTTGATCCTCCAATGTATACATACCGCCCATGCCGGCACCTAAAACAACACCAAAACGTTCTGTATCTATTTTCTCTATATTTAATCCTGCATCCTCTACCGCCATTTGCGCGGCAGCAACAGCAAATTGGGTAAACCTATCCATCTTTTTAACTTCTCTTCTCTCAATATGGTCCTCAGCATTAAAATCTTTTACCTCTGCGGCAATCTTAGTACTGAACTCTTTTGTATCAAATTGTGTAATATGACCTATACCGGATACGCCCTTTATCAATGAATTCCAAAATCTATCCTTACCGGTACCTATAGGGGTAATGCATCCCATCCCCGTTATCACTACTCTTTTTCTCACAATACCACCTCCCATATTGCAAAATCCCGATTAAATCGGGATTTTATATAGCTATTTATTGGCATCTACATAACTGACTATATCACCAATGCTTTTAAAACCTTCAGCATCTTCATCCGGGATTTCAATGCCAAATTCATCTTCGATGCTCATAACTATCTCGACAGCATCTAAAGAGTCCGCATCCAAGTCATCCATCAATGATGTAGTTTCGGTAATTTTACCGGCATCCGCCACCCCCAACTGTTCAGCAATAATTTCAACAATTTTTTCAAATGCCATACTGATTTCCTCCTTAATTTTATTTATATTTAAATATTTTAAAGCAATTTACATTGCCATACCACCATCAATATGTATTATTTGCCCGGTAATATAACCGGCTTTGTCACTGCTTAAAAATACTGCAATATTTGCAATATCCTCAGGGTTACCATACCTTCCCATGGGTATGGTCCCCATCACGCTCTCTTTAATATCTTCCGGCAAGGCATCTGTCATATCGGTTTTTATAAATCCCGGAGCAATAGCATTGACCGTAATATTTCTGCTCGCTACTTCTCTTGCAAGGGATTTTGTAAATCCTATAACACCTGCCTTCGATGCACAATAATTTGCTTGCCCCGGATTCCCGATAACCCCTACTACCGATGATATATTTACAATCCTTCCATATCTCTGTCTGAGCATTTTTCTGATAACAGCTTTTGTACACAAAAACATCCCTTTTAAATTCACTTCTATTACCTCATCCCAATCTTTCTCTTTCATTCCTATAAAAAGACTGTCCCTTGTAATTCCTGCATTATTTATCAAAATATCTATCACATCAAAATCTTCTTTGATTTTATCAAACATACTGTTCACTTCTTCGGCTTTTGAAATATTTGCCCTGATTGCCAGCCCTTTAACGCCGAATTTTTCTATTTCTTTTATGGCATTTTTTGCGTTTTCTTCATCACTTGTATAATTTATAATAACATTTGTGCCTTCCTCGGCAAAGGCCAAAGCCATAGCTCTTCCTATGCCCCTGGAACCTCCCGTTATTAAAACAGTTTTTCCCTTTAAATTCAAATTTACACCTCCAACTCCACACTCAATAATTGTTTAAAGTTATCCATATTTTCTACATTATAAATATTTACCCCATTCCCTCCGGCCTCGGCCGTTCTTTTTATGAGGGACGTTAAAACCCTTCCGGGCCCGATCTCTATAAAAGTATTCACTCCCCTATCTATCATCAACAAAACAGAATCCTCCCACAGTATGGATTTACTTATCTGATTGATTAAAGAAGGTATGACTTCCGACTTGGATGATAAAATTTTAGCATTTACATTGGTTACGACGGGCACCCCGGGGTCATTTATATTTAACCCTTCCAAATCTTTCCCGAGCTTTTCCCCGGCACCCTTGAGCAGTTCACAGTGAAAAGGAGCGCTCACCGGCAATAAAACAGCCTTTTTAGCACCAATCTCTTTGGCTATTTTAACAGTTGATTCCACCGCTTTTATTTCGCCCGAAACAACTGTTTGTCCGGGACAATTATAGTTGGCTGCCTCTACTATCCCATATTCTTTGGAATTTTCAATACATAATCCGATTTGCTTCCTATCTAATCCCAAAATGGCCGCCATGGCGCCTAGACCCATCGGAACCTCATTTTGCATATATCTACCTCTTTTTTGTACCAATTCCACCGCATCTCCGAATGAAAACACATTTGATTTAACCAGGGAAGCATATTCGCCGAGGCTCAACCCTGCGGTTATGTCACAATCGATTCCCTCCTCTTCCAACACCTTCAGTATGGCAATAGAAGCAGTCAATATAGCCGGCTGGGTATTTTCTGTCTTGATCAGTTCGTTTTTCGGGTCTTCAAAACAGAGCTCCCCCATGTCCATGCTTATTTTATCACTTGCCTCCTCAAAAATACTCCTTGCACTCAAAAAATTATCAAAAAAATCTTTTCCCATTCCCACATATTGAGCCCCTTGACCCGGAAAAACAAAAGCAATATTATTCATCAATTATACCTCCATACAGAACTTGCTCACTAAATCAAGCCGGTTTTTAGCATCCAGCATAATCTCTTCTATTATTTCCTTACAAGGCTGAATCTTGCCGATCATACTTGCAATCTGCCCGGCCATCACGGAGCCATTTTCAATATCACCTTCTACAGCAGCTAATTCAAGCCTTCCCTGCCCCAACTGTTCAATTTTTTCAACTCCAACCCCTTTTTGCTCTAATTCGAAAAACTGTTTCGCCAATTTATTTTTTAACATCCTTACCGGATGTCCCGTAACCCTTGCCGTAACCACCGCATCCCTATCCTTTGCTTTTAATATCATGTTTTTATAATTTTTATGTACCGTACACTCCTCCGCACAGATAAACCTCGTTCCTATTTGAACACCTTCGGCACCCAGGGATAGGGCTGCCAGCAAACCCCTCCCGTCGGCAATCCCTCCGGCCGCAATAACGGGAATATTAACCGCATCCGCCGCCTGGG
>JALNXC010000087.1 GCA_023230535.1 Alkaliphilus sp.
AGGGGAATGGATCAAGATCGCCGCAGGCCTCGGAGAAAATGCCAAGTATGATGATTGCGCCGTTGTAAGTGAAGAAGACTATGAGTTCAAAGCAAGGGCCATCGGCGTTACCCTGGGCTACCAAGACAGCGATGTCTCAGGTATAGCTAAAATAAAGATACGGCATACTCAGCTTGCAAACACGGCTGACTATACTCAATATGTAGAATTGATTTATAACCCCAAGAAGACGCGGAATTTTAGCTTTGATGAAGATCTAATGCACTTTGCCGGACGGAAAAAGCCCGTAGTCGAACGTGGTGAGCATGAAGACGCAAATATTATGTTGTCGTTTATTGTCCGTGATTCCGAAGAAGTTGAAAAGCTAATCGCCCTGATCAAGCAGAGGCAGACAATACTCCTTAGGGACAGCCGGAAAAAGAAAATGTATTTAAGCATAAACAATTTACAAATTCAAGAGGATTGGATGACTCGGAGGCATGAAGTATCGTTTACGGTTAATGAAGTTGACTTCCAGGAAGAGATAAAAGAGGTAGAGTAGCTATGCCGATTATAAGAGGAACCTTGTTTCCCTTTCTCTTCGGTTCCAAGTTTGGGCCTGATGAGAAGAAGTTTATAACCAAAGAAGATGAAAAATATATACTCCATGCTCGCGACGGCGACAGAAATATTATTTTTGAATACGCTCTTTTGGATGCTGAAGATAACTTCAAAAAAAAACTTGATTCGGTAATTTCCTGCAGAATTGACTATAAAAGCCTTTCTTCGTTAAAACTTAGTGCAAATATCCGGATCAAAGAAGACGTTGACATTGATTATTTAAACGACCGGATCCAGCCGATTATAAAGTTCCAAAAAGGTGAAGCAGTGCTCAGCTTCCCCCTGGGCATACTGCTCTTAAACAGCCCGACCAGGAGAGACCGTAAAAATGCCGTATACCGGGAAATCGAATGCTACTCTAAGCTGCAAATCCTTCAGGAAGATAAATTTGGGGAACGATACTTTATTTCTGCCAGCACAAACTATACAACGGCGGTCTCTCAGATCATAACCAGTGCGGGAGAGACAAAAATTAACATCGTTCCATCTACGGCTATACTACAGACAGATAAAGAATACGACATTGAAATGTCCAAGCTGGAAATTATAAACGAGCTGCTAAGCGAAATAAATTACAATTCGTTGCGGGTAGACGTAGACGGATACTTTATTTCAGGGCCTTATGTTTTACCTGTGGACCGGCAAATCGAATATGAATATATTGATGATGAACTGTCCGTAATTGTGCCGGAAGTGCTGGAGGAGCTGGACCTGTTTAACGTCCCCAATGTATTCGTTCGCTACTTAAACAATCCGGAAAGACCTCCGCTCCGCAGCGTATATATAAATGACAATCCTGATTCGATCACATCAACGGTAAGCAGGGGCCGGAATATCGTCGACATCCGGGCCGTGGAGGATGTAGCTTCCCAGGAAGCACTGGACGACCTCACACGCAGGGACGCTTTTAACGCTTCACAGGTATACGGCCATGTGGAATTCGAGACGGCGATCATGCCCTTCCATGGCTATATGAATTGTTTGTTTTTACGTTACCAGCCTTTAGGGATTGAAGATAAATATATCGAAACAAGCTGGAGTATTGATTGCCGGGCTGGCGGTAAGATGCAGCATACCGTTAGGAAAGTGGTGAATATCTAAAGTGAACTTAAAATTTGCAACGGTGCAGGAAATAATAGCTGGGGGCCTTAAGGTTAAGTTCCACGGCGAGACAGTAACCAGCACTAAAGCGTATAAGAAGCTGGTAAGCTACACCAGCCCGCAGATTGGGGATAGCGTTGCTATGTTATCTGTAAGCGGAACATATATCATCTTAGGGGAAGTGGAATAAGGGGTGAGAAAATATGATTACCCGGCAATTTAACGTGATGCTCGATACAATGAACCTTTCACCGCTGCAAAGCAATATAACTGTCACACAGAACGACAAAGACGTTGATACGCTGATTATCAAGGTTAAAAAAGGTGAAGATGAGATCGATTATGAAGAAATTGATCACGCAAAAATCGTATTCGAGACAGGGAACAAAACCGTAATCACGAAGGATTTAGAGAAAGCGAGTGACCGTTTTACATGCGGCCTGGAGACTGAGGAAACATCTTTTCCGGGAGCTGTTCTGGCCATCGTGCACCTTTACGGCGCGCTGGGGGAGCGGATCGCCACGGCAAAATTTACTTTTACAGTAGAACGGGACTTGGGAGGTAGTTTATAATGTTAGACTTAAACGCTAAAAACCTTGCGCAAACAGAGTTAGCGGAAAATATAAGCGATGAGGCAGTTTCTTTTGTTGTCAAAGACGCTTCGGTGTTGCCCGATGCTCCGTTTAGAGCTTTCATCTTCAGGCAGGACGCTCAAGGCGAAATCACAGCTTTTGAAGTAGTCGAGGTAGGGAGCGCAGCAAGCAATACCCTGTCCAATGTAGAGCGCGGGTTGGAGGGGACAACTGCCCTGCCCTGGAGCTCCGGGGATAAGTTTGCGAATGTAATGACAGCTGAGATGTATACAGGATTAGCCGCAGCAATTAAGTCGCATTTGTCCGATTATGCGACATTAAAAGCCATTATAGGCTACACGGACAATGATATATACGGCATTGAAGTAGATATACCTAGTAATGCAACTACTAGACTGGCTGGTGCAGTTGGGAAAGTAGCAGGTGCCGATTTCGATAATATTAATGCTTTCAAGCGTAGAAGATGTATTGTAGCAGATGATAGAACTGTTTTGGCTTATCACGGTGATGCGGGCTATACAGAAACAGGAAAAACTACAGTGCAGATAGTAAAGAATGAAACAACATATCCTGTAGGCACCCATGTTCAAGTAATGGTGGAGCAACCTAAGTTTTATTATAAACGAGTGCCTTTGCAAATAGAACCTATTGCAAATGGCGTTGGTTCACACTTGAGAAAATGGCGGGATTATATATGTGATTACCCCATTTACGATTTTAAAGCCCATCCTTGTTTTATTAGGGATGGACGGGAGTATAATTACATTTACTACCCTGCTTACGAAGGTTGTATTTACGATGTATCGGCATCGAAGTATTTGACAGCAGATGAACAAGTGGCAGACTTTGATGTAGATAAACTATCCTCTATTGCAGGAGTAAAACCTGCTAGTGGATTAACGCAAAGTCTAACTTTACCCAACACGAGAAAGCTAGCAAATAATCGTGGCGAAGGCTGGCAACAGATGGATGTTCTTGCGCATTATGCCGAAGCAATGCTGATGTCTATTGAATATGCCACTTTTGATTTTCAAACTGCAATAGGTAGAGGAGTAGTAGACAAAGAAACTGGTACGGGCAATGAATCTGTAAACACAGGTGCAACCGCCAACTTGGGTAATAGTAGTGGTATGGCAACTGGTACTAACGGATTAGTATCTGTATCATATAGGGGCAGAGAAAACCCCTGGGGGAATATCTGGATATGGAATGACGGACTAAATATTGAAGCAAAAAGTATACATGAGGCGTATTGGGCAGATAGTGGGTTTGCGTCTGATATAAAAACATCTCCATATAAAAATTGTGGTTTTACTTTAGCAAAATCAAACGGGTATATTAGTGCAATAGGATATTCTCAAGAATGTGATTTTATGTATATCCCAAGTGAAACGCTCGGGGCAGAAAACAGACCATTAAATGATTATTTTTATCAAAATTACACACATGACGGGTTCTTGGTCGCTCTTCTGGGCGGCTTTTGGGGTAATAGGTCGTATGCGGGGGCGTTCTATTTGAATGTGTTTAATGGTTCGGGTTATCGGAATCGGTATATCGGCGGTGGCCTGCTTTGTTTGCCAAAAAAATAGCAATTAAAAATTGATAGGTTTAGGCGAGAAAACATAGGTTCTTAGTCACTCATCTAGGCAGCAATTGGAATAATGAGTCGAATGCAGGGACGTTCTATTTGAATGTGAATAATAATTCGGGTAATCGGAATCAGAATATCGGCAGTGACCTACTTTGTGTTTGCATCTATACTGTGGAAAGTTTTCTTGCCTTGGCTCTTGCCAAAACACGCAACAGAAAAAAGAAACCGTGTTGGTAGGTTGATTCTCGAAGGCTCGGTTTTAGAACACAAAGCAGAAGGTGATAAAAACAATAATATGAAAAGACATGGTAATATTTATGGACAAATTTATAATTATGAAAATCTAAGATTGGCTCATAAAAAAGCTAGGCGCAATAAAACCTTTTATCAAGAAGTAAGAATGGTAGACAATAATGAGGAAAAGTATCTTAAAAGCCTTCAAGCTTCCCTGATTAATAAAACTTACCGCACATCAAATTACGAGGTATTTATTAAAAACGATAGTGGTAAGGAAAGAGAGATTTATAAACTTCCTTATTATCCTGACAGGATATGTCAATGGGCTATAATGTTGCAAATTGAAGATATTTTATTGAATACTTTTGTTGATTTTAGTTGTGCATCTATACCATATAAGGGCACTCATTATGCTTTAAGTTTATTAAATAAGTACATGAAAGACAATGAAATCTCCAGATATTGTCTTAAATTAGACATAAAAAAGTTTTTCCCAAACATAGACCACCAAATACTTAAAAAGCTGCTTAGAAAAAAGTTCAAAGACCCTGAATTGTTGTGGTTGTTAGATGAAATTATAGATAGCATACCGGAAGGCAAGGGTGTTCCGATTGGAAATTATACAAGTCAATATTTTGCAAACTTCTATTTGACATATTTTGATCACTGGTTGAAAGAAGTTAAAAGGGTTAAGTATGTCATTCGATATATGGATGATATAGTTATTTTGCATAATGATAAAAAATATTTACACGAATTAAGAAGGGAAATAGAGCGATACTTATGGGAGAATCTAAGGCTTGAGCTAAAAGGTAATTATCAAATGTTTCCCAGTAGGGTTCGGGGCATAGATTTTATTGGGTATAGGCATTTTGGCGATTATATATTATTGCGAAAATCTACAGCTAAACGGTTAAAAA
Organism: Alkaliphilus sp.; assembly: GCA_023230535.1. Lineage (GTDB taxonomy): Bacteria > Bacillota > Clostridia > Peptostreptococcales > Natronincolaceae > JAAZJW01. The sequence continues at coordinate 5,043 of JALNXC010000087.1, forward strand.
AGAAAATGCGTAAGATTTTGGTGAAAGTAAAATCTGGGCAGCAAATGTCTTATTCAGAGTGGTGTAGCGTTAATAGTTACAAGGGTTGGGTAATGTGGTGCAACGGGTACAATTTAACGCAAAAACATATAAAACCGTTAGAGCCATATTGTGAGAAATATTATCAGGAGGTGGTTTTAGGTGGCAAGAATAAAAGGAACACAAGAGCAGGTTAAGCCCGTAGAAGTCATAAAGAATAAGGTATATATGAGAAGAAATATTGTTCGCACTGAGGAAGAAGGTGATGAGGGATTTAGTGGTTGGGAGTATGATGAGATTGAAGTTCCAATAGCTGAATATATGTCCTACATGGAATTATTGGGACAGCAGAATACTGATTTAGAATTGCATGTAATTGAACAAGGCCAATATATTACAGATTTAGAGTTACGAATATTAGAATTGGAGGCAAGATAATATGTTTAATAATTTAAAAAGCAGGTACGAAAAGGGTTGGGTAAGAGTTGACCAGCTACAGAGATATGTAAAACTAAAAATTATTACAGCAGAAGAATTTAGATTAATTTGTAATATGGAATACGAGGCTTAGGGTGTAGGACATTGAAAAGATTTTCAGACTTTGCCTCTGATGAGGTTAATGCTCTCGTTGGAGACAAAATTAAGATTGAAGAAGTGTTGGAAAAAGAAATAGAGGTAATAGGATATGAAATATCAGACAGTAAGTATCAAAAAAGCGGAAATGATAAGGTGTTAACATTGCAATTCAAACTGAACGGCGAAAACAGAATACTATTTACGGGGTCAAAAGTATTAATGGGGCAGGCAGAAAAATATAAAGACAAGATGCCCTTCTTGGCCACAATTAAAAGAATTAATAGATTTTATACTTTTACGTAATGTCGTCTTAGGTTCATAAAGCGACGTAGCAAGTAGATATTTAAGAAGGTGTTTAAATGGGGTAACCTTACAAGATTTAGCTAAAACATTTGTCGACG
>JALNXC010000088.1 GCA_023230535.1 Alkaliphilus sp.
ATTCAGACATAACTGAATCCAATATTAATACAATTAGAGAGTTCAAAAGCTACCTAATTGCAGGCAGAATCGGCATCCTGAGAACTCTCCGCTATATGATTGATTTGAGGCTCATATGCCAGAGGTATAAGGACAAGGACTTTTCAACCTGGAATTCCAAGGACATAATCGAGGTCATGGAAAAGGTCGAGATTGAGGACATCTCTGACTCATCCAAGAATGAGTACAGGAGGACATTGAGGAAGTTCTTCAAGTGGTTGAAAGGGGAAGACTGGCCTGAACTAAAAGCCCTAAAAGGAGAGAAAAAGCACTCAAGAAAGCCACAGGTCCTCTCGAGGGAGGAGATACTAAAGCTGATTGAATCAGCGACAAATCTCCGGGATAAGGCTGCCATTGCACTCCTCTATGACTGTGGCCTTAGAATTGGCGAGCTTGCATCAATCACCTTCAAAGATTTGACCTTCAACGACTACGGTGGAAAGGTAAAGGTCAGAGGAAAAACTGGAGAGCGATTGGTGCCATTTGTGATGGCTGAGCCCTACATAAAAAACTGGATTCAGATTCACCCCAATGTTCATCCCAACGAATCGCTTTTTGTTGGAACTGGGAACAAGAACTTTGGGAAGCCCCTCTTCTATGAATCATACAAGAACATGCTAAAAAGAGCTGTCAAGAACTCTAAAATTGAGAAGAAAGTAACGCCACATATTCTAAGGCACACAAGGGCAACTCACCTGGCATCAAAATTGACTGAGTCTGAAATGTGTCACTACCTTGGATGGCAGCTTGGATCTGAGATGCCCAAGGTCTATGTCCATCTTTCCGGGAGGGACATCGATAAGGCCATCTACAGCAAGGTATATGGCATTAAAACTGAGGAGTCCATGGACGATGGAAACATAAGGCCAGTAGTATGCCCGAGGTGCAGGGAGAACTGCGGCCCGACTTCAGAGTACTGCTATAGATGTGGCATGCCATTAAAAGAAGAGAAAGTATTTGAGATGGAGAAGAAGAACAGGATACTAAGAGAAGAGTTCATCAATGAAACAATGGAAGACAGTGCAAAATTACATACTTTCAAGAAGATTATGGAGCTAATTGAAGCAATAGACTCAGACCCAGAAATAAAAAATGAGTTCAGGAATATGGCGGGCAAGGTAAAATAAGGGATAGCGCCGGGAATCATTGCTCTTTGATTTTAATTATTTTTATTTTCTTATTAAACGATCCTTTAACATTCCCAACTTCTATTAAAAGATAGGGCCATTTCGTTTAATGAGATCTGGCCTTAAAAATTAGCTCTCATTATGCAAGTATAATTAATATGGAAAAATATCCCGTTTGCAGTAATTATTAGTTTGGCTTTGGCCTTAAAATTAGGGCCAGACTGGACAAGGGAGAATGTCAGGTACTATAAGAGGAAATATTTTTGATTAATCTTAAGAATTTAATCTTGCAATAGTTACAAATATCTTGATTACTCCTTCTTTAGCATGTCTTTAGATCTTTTTAGTAAGCCTTTTATGTTCAATATGTCAGCAAATTCTTTATCGGACTCTAAAACTTTTGTAAAATCACTTATAGCTTGATGAGAATGGCTCATCTCTAAATATGTAAGTCCCCTAAAATAATATGCGACTAAATAATTTGGATTAGCGTCAATTGCAATATTTAGAGTATTGATCGCTCCTTCATAATCTCCAATGTTTTTGTAATTAATCCATTTATCTAAGAATACTGTTTCTTCTTTTTCATTGAGCTTCATTACAGTATTCATATTTTCTTCATACTTAGAAGTATTTCCAAATTGATTATATACCATAGCTCTAGTAACATAATTTATGGGATTATTAGGTTCTATGTTAATTAGCTTAGTATATTTCTCTATTAATTTGTTTTCTTTACGATTTTCATATATTGCAACTGCACCTACCAAAATTGCATACAAGCTATATATTCTAAACCATGAGGACCAAAATGTTTTAGCCATAGAAGATCTAACTGCATCAGAATTTAGAGAGGGATCCTCTATTGCCTGATTAAACAAATCGTTATAATAACTTAGATTTAGGGAAGAGAATATTATTAAAATTAACGCCACAACAATAAGAACAGTTGCTTGGGCATTGTCTAACCTAAAAGAATTTACTCTTTTTTTCTTCAATGATCTTTTCATATAATAAACAACAGCAATAAATGAAATTATAGTAATCACTACTGCTGCATTCAAATCGAATAAGGTGGGCATATTCAATGAATTAAATATGTCAATGTAGTATTTCCTAAATCCCGCATATAGAATAATCCCAACAAAAAATGGAATTACCATGTACCGAAAAGGTACTTCTTTTTTTCCGCTTTTAACGATTGCATATATTGACAACGGCATGAATATAATCAGAATAATCGAATAAGTTATCGCATGAATTTCATAAGGAATTAAATAAGAAAAGGGTGTAACAAAAAACATGAAAATAAACATTAATTGTCCTAAAGCAAAACCAAAGGCGATCATTCCAGCAAAAAATCTAAATCCATTTCTAATTAGAGATTCTGTCGTTGACATATAATACCTCCAATAATTACATACACATTATTTTCTCCCTATATAAGAATATGCAAAAATATTTGTTTTCCATTTTAATTAGCAAGATTATTCTTGAAGTAATCCCTCAACTGGTTATATACATCATTCATTTCCTTTAGCTTATCTTCTGCCATCTTTCTTGTTTCTTCAGATTTGTTAGTGTTCTTGTCGGGATGTAGCAGCTCTAGCCAATATTTTCTTTTCTTTTTGACCATGTCAAATGTAACTTGGCTTGACATATTGATCTCATATTCTTGGAGCAAAGAGAGTATTTGAGGGGGAAAATCATTTACCTTTGTAGACGAATGTTGAGAACTTTGTTGATTAGTCCTATTTTGCTCTTGTCTTTGATATTCCTCTTGTTGCCTTTTAGCTTCTTCATATTTTCTTCTGTTTTCTTCTTGACCCATTCTGAAAGCTTCATCTTCTTGGTATCTTGAATTAGTATTGTTATTCTGTTTTGTGTTTTGTTTATTCTTTTGGCGATTAGATATTGCTGAACTTGATTTCTGAATTACTCTATAAATAATAAATAAAATTGGAAAAGTGAGAATTCTTCCAATCCAATAAAAAGAGTTTGAACTACTAGTAGAAGTTGATGTGCTTGAAGACATTGTTGGTATTGTGTAAGTTATGCCCAATTCTTTAGATTTATCAAAATCCTTTTTTGCATTTGCATAATCGCCTTTTTGATAATACGAGTAACCTCTTTTATAATAAAAATCTGCATCATTGGCATTTAATTGAATAGCTTTTGTTAAGTCGTTTATGGCATTATCATAATCGCCTTTATCATAGTAAGAAATCCCCCTATTATAATATAAAACTGGGCTACTTGATTTTAATGATATTGCTTTAGTGTAATCCTGTATCGCTTTATCATTGTCTCCTTTGGCATGGTAGACTATTCCCCTATGATTATAGTAACTAAATTGAGTCGAATCAAACCTTATTGCCCTACTTATATCAGATAAAGCGTTATCATAGTCTCCTTTTAGGTAATAACTATATCCCCTTTTGTTATATGCATAATCATATGTAGAATTTACTTGAATTGATCTAGTATAATCATCTATTGCTTCGTCATAATTTTCTAATTCATAATAACAATCGCCCCTCCAGGTGTAATAGTATTCATCTTGAGGATCTAAAGATATAGCTTTACTAAAATATGAAATTGCTAAAGAATAAGATTCATTGTTATAAGCTTCTTTCCCTTTCAAAAAATTGTCATAAGCTGGCTCTCCTTTTACAATACTAAAAGAAAACGATGCGATTAAAAGAGAGATAAATAATATCGGTAGAATATATTTTTTCGTATGCTCACCTATTTTATCTATTATTTATATTTCAATACTTATAAGAATATGGAAAAAAATAGGGAAAATAGGGAAAAATTATTCTTTTCCATATTCTAATCTGGCCCTAAAAATAAATACTAAATACATTTTCACGCCAGGATAGGGATATTATACCTGGCCCTAAAATTAAGGCCATGAGCAATAATTTGACACAAACTAAACTTGAACTTTTTTATAGGATCCAGATCCAGAAGACGATACCTGAGTTTGTTAGCATCAGGAAGATGAAGGTGCATGACAGGTGCGCTTCAATCAGATCGACTAGAGACCAATATACCGGCATAGTCTGCCCCTTTGCCAAGAGATCGCATGTCAGCAGGTCTTTCTCATACATCAGATGCAACTATCAAGACAATTCAAAAAAACAAAGCCCAGGCCCCTGCTACATATGTCCCATGAAAAAGATCAAGGGCACCTGGGTGCCGGTGAGAACGAAATGCCGGGATACGGAGTGGCACGTCATGCCGAACAATAAGTTCTGGAACTGGAAGAAGGAATAGTTGTTTTTAGGGCCAACAATAAAGATGGAAAGTATTTTTTCCCTATTTTCCCTATTTTTTTACATATCCTTAAATATATGGAAAAGGCTATATAAAAATGAAAAATAAAAAGGTGATTTTTTGAAATATGAAATTAAAGGATTAGGAATATTGTCTGTTACGAAAATATCAACAGCATTTGGATTCATTGTAGGGCTGGTATATGGAATAATATTTGCCAGTTTTCCAAATCCTGCAATGCCAACACAGACTGGGAATCTGATGATGGATATAGTTTTCAAAACTTTTTTTGGCAAGTTGGCAATTATTTCTCTGCCAGTAATGTATGCCGTTCTTGGGGCCATATCAGGGGCTATAAATTCAGGCCTCTACAATTTCCTGGTTAAGCACATGGGTGGCATCGAAGTGGAGTTTATACAAATGCCTGAAAAACTGGAAGAAATTCCTGAAGCTTTGCCAGAGGAGGATAGCGAATGAATTATAAAATAAAGCGAATCGGGATAGTATCGACAATTAAAGTTGCGTCTACTTTTGGAATAGTGTTTGGAATTCTTATCGGGATTATAACATCGATAATATCAGCATTCACAATGCCTGGAGCATATCTAGGAGAAGTTGTAATAATAATGCTGATACTTGGTCCGGTCATGGGTGCAGTGGGAGGATTAATCGGAGGCGCTTTTTGGGCAGGAATATTTAATTTTTTATGCGGAATATTTGGAGGGCCAGAGTTTAACCTAAAAGAGCAATTACAACAGGGATAAGTTTATCCAATATTTTTATTTTTTACCAAGGAGGCATTTTACGGGCATTTCTAAGGAGAAAAAAAGAAACGATTTACTCACAGTGTGGCTCTGCTTGATGCTAGCTGCCAATTTAGGCACGGGAATTTTATATCTGATTTTAAATCCTTTAATGAAACTGATATACCCTAATGTAAATCCCTCGATATTTTATATATACTGCCTAATAGCATTTCTTAATTCTGTTTTTGTTGTGTATCTGTTCAAATGGAAAAGGTGGGCATTTTATGCATTTTGCATCAGTTCTGCCTTAACTCTTTTAATGAATTATTCGATAGGACTTGGATCATTTTCAGTTTTAGGATTATTGGGGCTAGTTATACTTTATCTTGCAATGAGGCCTCAGTGGGCTCTATTTGATATTTGAAATTATTATTTATTTCCCTATTTTCCCTATTTTTTTCCATATTCTTATATATATGGAAAAGTCAAAATTATTTCATGATAAGAAAGATTAAGGTGGTTATGTCATTTTTAATTCTCATAGGCGCCTTGTTACTGGCAGGGTGCAGCAGTGAGACTGCAGAATCATGGCACTACAAAGGAATGGCTCTTTTTCAAGAAGGCAAATATACCGAAGCCATCGAATGTTTTGACAAAGCGATTGCAATAGATCCTAATTATACTTCGGTATGGAACACTAAAGGATGGGCCCTAAAAGAGCTTGAAAGATACTCCGAAGCCATCGAATGTTTTGACAAAGCGATCTCATTGGATCCAAATCTTATAGCTCCTTGGAATGGTAAAGGACTTGCACTTGCAAATCAAGGTAAATACTCTG
>JALNXC010000089.1 GCA_023230535.1 Alkaliphilus sp.
ACCATAGGTTTCATTTATTATTTCTGTCACAATTTTGGACAGTTCCATTGCCCTGATCTCGTTACTCCCCCCTACGGATTTTGCTGCGGCAAATATGGCGTCTTTGATTTTACCACCGTCAAAGTTGACAATCTCTCCATTCCTTTTCTGGATCTTAGAAACAGCCATTAGTCCCCCTCCTGTTGTGTTTTATTTTCCTATTATACTATATATTGTATATATTACACTATTATGACTGTTATTTTCAATGCTGCCCTTGACCCGTATTAGACCTTTTTCCAAGCATTTCTACCAAATTCTTCATCGTTCGTCCTTGATTATAGTAATCGGATTTATTTTTAATATCATATTTAAATATAATTAATGATCCCACACCAGTTTAGATCCTTTAATCTTTCTTCCAACAATTTTTTACTGAGCTCGAGCATATCATCATTTTTGCCGGAATTTATTAATTTAATTTTGGTTTCCTTACAACCCCCGGTTTTGCCTGAAATTAATTTATTATCGGCCTGAAGCAAATTTTTCAGATGCCTCACCGTACCTAAATTGCCATCTACTATATTTATATTTTCGCCAACTATGTTTGCAATAATATCTTTAATAAATATATAATGAGTGCATCCTAAAACAATTACCCCTATTTCATCTATATTATGTGGCAAAAATATGTCCTTGATATAATTTTTTATTTTATCGGAATGTTTTCCTTCCTTTTCAATTATTTCCACTAAACCCAAACAGGGCATCTTAATGACATTTGTTGCATATTTCAATTTTTGTATGAGATCATTAAATTTTTTCTCTCTGAGAGTAACATCTGTTGCCATCACGGCCACTTTCCCTTGTTTATTCAGTTTGATTCCCGGTTTTAAGGCAGGTTCCATACCGATAACCGGAATATTTAATCTATTTCTCAATTCATTTATCACCACACTGGTAGCGGTGTTACAGGCAACTACCAATGCTTTAATTTTAAAATTTAATAAATACTCAATCGCATTCAAAGATAATCGTTTTACTTCCTCATTGCTTCTGATCCCATAAGGTGCATTGCCGGAATCTCCGAAATATACATATTGTTCGTCCGGCAGTTGATATACTAAATCTGCCAAAACACTGATACCGCCTACTCCGGAATCAAAAACCCCTATGGGTAAATTAGATAGGTTTTTTTCCATGCTATGATCACAACCCTTTACTCTATATTATTATATTTATATTATTTTATTTTACATCAATTTCTTTTTCGTCCTTTTTTATAATAATTCTGTTTTTTCTTAAAATACAGAACCTACCATATATATTTTGCCATATATATATTATTTTTTCCACTTAAAAAACTGTTTAAAATAATTCTATAATCATATACACTTTTACTCGTATAACATTACCCTGCTAATTAAAATATTATAATATGACGGGATATAATTGGAAAAGGTGAAATCATATCAACTTACTGTTAATATAATGAGCGTTGTTTTTGGTATAAAAAATAAGAAGGTTGCCAATAAAATTTTGGCATACCTTCTTTATTTGTTATAGAACCTATATTACAAGGGTTCCATCTTTTTGGTTTACCATAAGTAATACTTTTCTTTGATGTCCCGTATTAGCATCTATATATATCAAGTAGCGGTCCTCACCAAATTTTACTTTAAACTCATAGGTCAATATCTCCTTCTCCCCGGCAATAGGAATTATAGCTAATTTTACGTCTTCTTCTTTGACCCCGCTGGACAGCCTTTCCCTGGCTTCTTCCTCCGATATCTTTGGTTTTTCAATATTTCTTTCATGGTGGTTTGTTAAATATCCCTGTGCCTCAAGCCCAATTATATCACCATTATCCAATGCAAGTTTAACTTTAACTAAGTCACTATATATCAATACCCCTTCTTGTTCATAAGCAAAATTAGTAACCATTTGGCCTTCATATGCCATTGAATATGTCGCTTTCATGCCATTATATCCAATCTCTTTTAAAAATTCTTCCGCTTTCCTTATGGCATCCTCCCTATCAATATTATTTTTGTCGACCGATACCGGATTTACATACCATATTATTTTACCACCGATTTTACTGACAGCCGCTGTGGCTTCATGCCCATCAGGTGTGTTTTCATCGAATATGCTCACATAATAACCGTCTATCGGTTGATTTTTAATATTACCGGTTACCCTGATATTGCTATTCCTATGTTTTTCAAAGGCATCTGATATTATATTAACTGCCTCAACACTACTTATTTCACTGCCTGCCAATTTTGGTTTAACATCCTTTAAATGGTCCGAAAAAGGCCCATCATATATGAGTTCCGGGTATTCCTGCATCCGTTCTTCAAAATTGATCAGTTCAAAATCTTTCATTTGGTCCTCGACACGTTTTAGGCTTTTATTCCCTTCCCTTCTCAAATCTCCAAAATTTATTCCGTCCGCCGATACCTGTTGTTGAAGTTCTACTAACTGCCTTGACAAATGGCTTGCATAACTATGCAACTCTACCATTGTATTCAATTCTTTTTCACTTAAAATTATCCCATCCAAACTCTTATTTGACATAGCGGTGCAATAATCCCCCAACTGGCTCAAAAACCTTTCGGTACTGCGTATCCCCCCATGATGAAAAGGTAACTGTGTTAATTTTTCCTGTGCCATATAAGACTGGCTTGTAACATCATTTAGAAATCTCGCTATATCATTATTCGATGCCGACACCATCGCTTTAGATAAATTTACCTGTGCATTTTCCACATGCCCTATTAATTCATAGAACTGTCTCTGAAAATGTGTATCCAAATATGTATGGTAATCATTTTTTTCATTGTATTCGTATATTCCCCAACCTAATGCAACTACTAAAGCTATGGCTAACACAAGGGGAAGTCCATATTTTCTCACCGTATCCCTCCTAACAAATTAATCAGACGTTTTATCACTGTTTTTAAATCAATGTGCAAATACATGCCTGCCTATTGTCAATGTAACTTTTCTTGTCCAAATCCAACTGCTCGTAGCAGTTGACGGATTCCAAAAATATATGGCTCCCCCGGTGGGGTCCCAGCCGTTTAATGCATCTCTGGCGGCATTATATGCGGAATCATTAGGTGCCACATTGATAGCACCGCTTTTTACCGGCTCAAAGGCACAGGGTTGGTAAATTACACCTGCCAGGGTATTTGGAAAAGACGGATGTCTCACCCTGTTTAACATTACGGCACCGACGGCTACCTGACCTAAATAGGGTTCCCCTTTTGTTTCCGCATGAATGGCCCTCGCTAACAAACCTATGTCATCACTTCTTGAAACCCCACGGCTGACCGATGTGGTAGGCTGTGTACTTTTTGACGGCATACCTAAGGCATTTCTGGTTTGGGGCCCTATTACACCGTCTGCTGTTAACCCGTTTAGTTTTTGAAATTTTATAACAGCATTGTACGTGCTCTGCCCAAAAATACCGTCCACATTTCCATCTAAATATCCCCACTGTTTTAGTCTCGATTGTGCTAATCTAACCTCTTCTCCGCTTGAACCCCAAGCTAGGGTTTGCGCGTTACTGATTTCCGGATATAAAGTGCTGATAAGCAATATACCCAATATTGCTACTAAAAATATGGCAATGGATCTTTTCATAAGGCTGCCTCCTATTTTTTTAATATTATTATTTTTAACAAAAACTTATGGAATTATCCAAAAAACAAAAAACGGGACATGTTTATGTCCCCGCTTTTCACGAGCAAGCAAAGCCTACCCCGCATAAAAACACAGTATAATCGATAAAAATAAAAAACGGCCAAAATGTTTTTTTATCCTTATGTCTTCTATCCTGCTAAACTCCCAGCATAAAATGAGCAATATTGAAATATACAACCAAAGCCAAAGCATCTACTATAGTCGTAATTAGAGGGCCTGTCATAATAGCCGGATCTGCTTTAAGTTTTTTTGCTATAACCGGAAGCAGCCCTCCCATAACCTTGGCAAGAACCACAGTAAAAAACAGAGTAACGGATACCGTTAATGCTATATCATTAGAAATCCTTTCAATAGTTATAATTCTAAAAAAATTTATAGCAGCTAATACAAGACCCACTATGGAACTTACCCTCAATTCTTTCCAAAACACTTTCAAATAATCCGACATCTGTATCTGCCCCAGAGCAAGCCCTCTGATAATAAGCGTAGAAGACTGAGTGCCTGCATTCCCCGCGGAATCCATCAGCATGGGTATGAACATATTGAGAGTTACTATTGCTTCAAGCACCGATTCATATTTGCCGATAATCCCACCTGTAAATGTGGCAGAGAGCATCAATATCAATAACCAGGGAATTCTTTTTTTCGCCAAAGCAAATACATCGGTATGAAGATACTCCTCATCTGTCGGTTCCATGGCAGCCATCCTATGAAAATCTTCGGTGGTTACCTTATCCATCACATCCACAATATCATCTATAGTAATTATTCCAACTAACCTATTCTCTTTATCCACTACCGGTAAGGCAATAAAATCATATTTTTTAAACAGACTTGTAATATATTCCCGGTCGTCCATTGTATGAGTTAAAATAATATCTTTTTCCATTATTTCTTTAATAAGCAGATCTTCATCCGATAACACCAGTTTTCTTAAAGATACTATGCCCTCAAGTTTTCGTTTTTCATCTAATACATAGCATGTATATACTGTTTCTCTATTCATGCCTACCTTCTTTACATAATTAAGGGCCTCTTTTACTGTCATTTCTTTTTTTAGGTCGACATATTCTATAGTCATAAGGCTTCCTGCCGAATTCTCCGGATATTTTAAAAACTGGTTGACCAATTTTCTTTCTTCTTCTGTGGCAGTTGCTAAAATCCGCTTGATGACATTTGACGGCATTTCCTCAAGAAAATCTATTTTATCATCAAAAAATAATTCCTCTAAAATTTCCTTGAGCTGGGTTTCGTTCATAGCGTTTACAATGTCTTTTCTCTGTTGATAGGTTAAATGGGAAAATACCTCCGCCGCTTTATCTTTTTGTAATAATCTAAACAATATAATAGTATTTTTTTTGTCTAAATCATCGAATGCCTCCGCTATATCTATGGATCTGACTTTTGTCAATTCTTCTTTTAACAGCATGAAGTCCTTTTGTTCAATGAGGTCTAATATTTTATTGTCCATGTCTTACTCTCCCCCTTTTAGGAAGATGAGTTTCCCCCATTAGTGGCGCAAACCTCATCCGCCCTGTTAAATTGTAACTGTCTTAATAAATTGTACCTACGGCCCTCAGGACCAGAATCCATTTCCACCACCTCCTGCGTTAGAAGTCGGAAATCAGAAGCCGAAATGCCAAAAATCTATAAGTTGGGTATAAAATTTCAAAAATAGATTTAATATACTGATTTTCGATTCCAATTTAAAAATGTTAATTAAAACAAAAACGTATTTCGATGTATGGATAAAATTAAAAATTAATTTTGTCCCTTCTCATATTAATATTCAATAAAACACCTATTGCCATCATATTTGTTAACATAAATGTCCCGCCATAACTGACAAACGGTAAGGGTTTTCCGGTAACCGGGGCAAGCCCTATAGCCATGGCAATATTTAAAAAAATATGAAATGCCATCATAAATGTAATGCCCGTAGCTAAATACGCTCCAAAATCGTCTTTTGCTTCTCTTGCAATATTTATACACTTATACAGCATCATCAGATAAAGCAGAATGAGGACAATCACGCCTATAAAGCCCAACTCTTCCGCTATAACCGAAAATATAAAATCCGTATGTTTTTGCGGTAAAAATCCGAATTGGTTCGAAGTTCCGTTAAATAAACCTTTTCCCCAAATCATTCCCGCTCCTACCGCAACCCTTGATTGAAGGGTATGATAACCTTCACCCATAGGATCCTGCTCAGGATTTAAAAATATTGAAATACGCGTTCTTTGATACGGTTTTAATATCCCGAACCAAGCAAAGGGAGCGGTCGCTAACCCGATAATCATCGCAACAAGTATATGTTTATATTTTAAACCCGC
>JALNXC010000090.1 GCA_023230535.1 Alkaliphilus sp.
ATGAACAGTATAATTTATTGGAGGCTCTGGCGGAAAAGATATGCGAGGATATTTTGAATTCCTTTGATATAGTGCAAAAAGTCGATGTAAAAATAAAGAAACCGGAGGCCCCCGTAGCAGGAATTTTTGATTATTTTGCTGTATGGATTGAAAGAGAAAGGAAGCATTATGATGAATAAGATATACCTCAGTTTGGGCAGCAATATAGGCGATACCAAATCCAATTTGGATAGAGCCATAGAATTGCTCAGGGAAAAGGTCAATATTTTGAATATATCATCTTATTACGAGACAGAACCCGTGGGTTATAAGGATCAGGACTGGTTTTTAAATATTGCGTTAGAGGGAGAGACCGATTTAAACCCCGAAGAATTGTTAAAATTTACACAGAGCATCGAGAACAAGATGAAGCGAAAGAAAACGATACGTTTCGGCCCGCGCATAATAGATATTGATATATTGTTATATGAACAGATCAATCTTCAGACGGAAGACCTCATAATACCCCATCCCAGGATGCATGAGAGGGCTTTTGTAATGGTGCCGTTATATGAGATAGCTCCCTACCTGACAATCGGAAACAGGAGAATCGGGGAAATTATTGATGAATTGGAGGGGGAGCAGATTTACAAAAAGAACGATTTGGACAAGGATGATAGGGATGGAGAGGGTTAATTGTATTTTGGAGGATGCGGATTTTATCAGATATATTGCCAAAAATAAGAAATTAGAAAAGGAAAGGGTTTTCTGCCGTCACGACTTGAATCATTTATTGGATGTCTGCAGGATATCTTGGATTCTCAATCTGGAAGAAGGGTTGCCGATCGATAAAGAAAAGATTTATGCCGCAGGCCTGCTGCATGATATCGGCAGATGGGCGGAATATGAGACAGGGCAGGATCATGCAATAGCGAGCGGGGAATTGGCGGAGGGCATTTTAGACAGATGCGGATTTTCCGATAATGAAAAAACCTATATTGTAGAGGCTATTAAAAGTCACAGAAAAAAAGAACATTCCACGGATTTAAGCAGAATTTTATATAAGGCGGATAAACTTTCCAGGCCGTGTTTTAGTTGTGAGGTTATCGGCAAATGTAAAAGATTTAAACAGGCGGAAAAGCCACTTTTGATATATTAAAATTGATAAAAAAAACAGCCTATTGATAGATATGGAAAATAGACTGTTTTTTTATTTTTAGTTTGACAAGATATAGAATAGGCTATTTTTAAAAAATATTATTCACGAGGAGCAAAATATGGTAAATATTAAATTATTTAAGGAAATTGATAAAACGCCGGAATATATTATTATTCGAAATGATATCGTCAAATTTTTCCCGAAAAACAAACATCTGCTTTTTATAATTCATTATCTCTTCTTCCAATAGATTTAAATTCGCTTCATAATTATTCATAGTTTCCGTAAATTTTCGTTTTTTCTCTTTTATTTCGGAAAACTGTTTTTCCAGCGCATCATAATCAGAAATTAACTTGCCTATTATATTGCCGTGTTTTCCGGCTCTATTTGAAATATTATCTATTTTGTCAAGGTCGATTATCTTATTTATATCTTCTCCCGTTTCATATTTCGTATAATTAATTTCCCGAATTATCGTATCCTCTTCCTTGTCAATATTGCTTTTCTTATCGGTATCGTTTTTCTCATCTATACCGTTCCCTTTACCAACATCTGTTTTTTCATCGGCGCCGGTTTTTTCATCAATATCGTTTTTTTCATCAACATCGGTTCCTTCATCAATATCACTTCTCTTATTAACCAAAAGATTTTGTTTATGATCCGGAGCCGGCTGTACGATTGGTTTACCTCGTCTTTCATTGTTAAATAAATTCATACCGATAATTTGTACAGTGTCCCTGACATAGCCGTAAACATGTTTTGCCAAATACCCGTCGCCTATCTGTGGGTTGCCGGAATACCGGATAATTTCAGGCCCTTTGATGTCATAGGATCTGCCCTCCGTTGAATTCAGCCAAGAATCCCCGAAATCTTCCGACATAATCTCAATGATCTTATCATTCTGTTTACAGTAAATTTTTAAAATGTTCGATTCCTGAATCAGTATAGGAAAGAGGTAATTTGAATTCCTATCGGACAATGTCTGTATGTCGGACCATTTTGACCGTGTATCGGTTATATTATCTCTTTTTTTATATCTCAAAATAAAATTATTTTGTTCTATCGTACACCAGATTAAATGCAGGTTTTGTCTTTTATCTATAAATATATAAGGGTGCGAATGTTCTTCTTGCAGATCGCTTATAAGTTCGTTTACCGTCCATATTTTTGTTGACGTATTAAATCTATTATAGTATAGTTGGTGATTATTTTTATAAAATACTTTATATACTATATGGAAATTTTCGAATCTGTCCGAAGAAACCTGAGGGGGGCCGGCATATTTGCCGTGTATATAATTATTTACTACGATTCTGTTTACATTTTTTTCATTCCAATACATGTGTTTAATAGCAGATAGGTTTTGGGTCAATAAATTTATTTTTATATAGAAAATATGTGTATATTCGTTATCCACATGCAGTGTTAAATATCTATATATATTTGATTTAATATCAAGTTTTGAAACGGTTCTATAAATCCAATCGTTATTTTCATTTATATAGTGCTGAAGCTCTCCCTTCGAAGTGATGCAGACCAAATGAATTTTTTCATGTTTATCCGCTGTTACCGAAAAATTTATAGCATCGGAGATCAATTCGCCGCTGTTGAGTAAAATGTTGTTCTTATTATAGATATTACAATATAGGGTTCTGTCGTTGCGCAGAAAAAAGTAATATATCAAATTTTCATTTGGCCTGGCCAAATATTGTTGAAAAGCCGTGGATTGCATATAGCTCACATCCTTTGAAAAGAATTTTATAATTAATCACAAATATGAACCTATTCCATATTATGATATTACAAGCAAAATTATTAATAAATTGAAAATTAAAAATAAAATAAAGGGGGAGAGCTTATGCCATTAAATCCTGATTTAAATCCGAAAAACGGCCCACAACGACCGGGGGGCCCACAACGTCCCGGTGGCCCGCAAGACTCGGGCGGTCCGCAATATCCGGGTGGCCCTCAACACCCGAGTGGCCCTCAGCATCCAAGCGGTCCGCAACATCCGGACGGTCCTCAGCATCCGGACGGTCAGCACTACCCGGGTTTTAAGACGGCGTGCATAATAGTCGATAAAGTATATTTTCAATGCCAACAGAGAGAATGCATTGAAAACGTAAAGGTAAGGGTTCCGGATGGTTGTATTCCTAAATCTAAATTTTTAGATGTAATATTTAACCCGGGAGAAATTATCAGAGGGACATTGGTAATTACAGATATACCGAATAGGCCAAACTTTAGAAGGGTAAGATTTAAAGTCAAGGTTACATTTACGGTAAGAGTTAAAAATATGACAACAGGAGCTATCGAAAGCATCACCAAAGAATTGCCACCTATTCAGAAGGATATAGTTTTATATGTACCTGAAGCAAGAGACGAATTCACATTTAAAGTTATAGTGGAAACCCTATCCGAATCCTTAACCGAACCGGTATTTGATGATAAATCTTTAATATTTACCATAGGGGTATTTATGATTACAAAGGTAGTCGGCAAGGTACAATTGCTTGTTCCGGAATACGGATTCTGTCCTACTCCGGACGAATGTGAAGATTTTCAACAGAATGGAATATGCGATGAATTTGAAATGGCGGAATTCCCTGACTTTTTCCCGGCACAGCTTAAATGTAAGCCGTCATGTAAGCCGCCCAAATACGGCAAGAAATAACAGGTTTTATAGATGAGAAAGGCAAAAGCTACCATTGAGGTAGCTTTTGTTAAAGATATATGTATTATTTTCTTATAAACATCTGGGTGTAATAGCCGTTATAAATGCCGACTCCGATATGAGTATATATAGGATTTAAAATATTATCCTTATGTCCTTGAGACCTCATGAACGCGTTATGGGCTGCGGCAACACTGCTATTTTTTGCTATATTTTCTGCCGCACCGCTATATTTGATACCGAATTTAGTCATCATATCAAACGGAGACCCATATGTCGGGGAATCATGAGAAAAATAGTTGTTATCATACATATCTCGAGATTTGAGTGCGGCTACATTAGACAAGCCGGGATCTATCTGCAGTGGCTGCAACCCTGCATCCTGTCTTGCTTTGTTTACATAGTCAACCATCTGAATTTCTTCTGAGCTTAACGAATGTTGTCCGTTAGAAGTGCCGCCTGTATCGGAACCGGTATCAGGTTTAGGTTCGGGTCTTGGCTCAGGCTGTGGTGTCGGTTGCGGCCTTGGCTCGGGCTGCGGCTGCGGTTCGGGTCTCGGCGTCGGTTGTGGCCGTGTTGCCGGTTGCGGTTGAGGCGATGGCCTCAGATAGTTGCCCGGCGATGTCACATAAAAGTTGCCTATTATTTGATTTTGTTTTCCTATAGTTGTGTAGTGATTACTATAGGGTTGATTTTGGTTCTTTATAATTGTATAGCAACCCTTATCAAACTTTACCACTATTGTACCTGAACAATTAACCTTTTGTGCGCCGTAAGTAAAATTGTATTTTGTAACGGCACCGGATTGTACAGGAATAAAAATCAACAAGGCGGCTGCTATTATGGACAATATTAACTTTTTAGAAATCTTGAGTTTCATTATACTTCCTCCCTTTATTTTAAATTTGCCATCATGATATAGTAACAAAATTAAATTTTCAACCCGATACCAAAAATTGGGCGCAGCAATTTATGGAAAAGGTGTCAAGGGATGTCAAGGGGATGTCAAGGGGACGTTTCGTTTGACACCTTTTGTGATGTCTTGAGAGCGGGTATCGGAGGGATGTTTTGTCCCCTTTATAGTTGCACCAGGCTGTTTATTTAAAGAAGGTGTCAAACGAAACGTCCCCTTGACACTTGACACATTAATTCGTTAAAATAATTTAATAACAATGTAATTTATTTTACATATAATATAATAATTGATTCAATTATTTGAGTATCTATAAAGGAGATGAGTTTCATGGAATTTTATTCTAAAAAACCAATTCGTATTGATTATTATCCAAAGACAAAAGAGGATATAGATGGATTTGAAAAGCCGGAGGATATTTTAGATGAGGTCATGGATTATGAGGAGGAGCCTGTAGAAGAGGATAATATGAAATGTGATAGTTGCATGGTAGAAGATATGGGGATAATGGAAAAGGTTATAGAAGAGATGATAGAGGATATAGAAGAGGTAGCAGAGGACATAGAAGAAGTAAAAAAGGATGAGGCGGAGGAATATATGGAGGATTCTATAGAAGAAGCAACGGATGACATGGAAGAGGCGGAAAAGACGGAAGAGGACATAATAACGGAATGTGAAGAAGATTAGATATACCCATAGAAAAATCAGATATATGAATGGAACAATGGGGAGGCAATCAAATGCTTCCCTACAATTTTGTCAATATATAGTTGACGGAGGCAGTTATCCCTATGATTTCCCATGGACATACAACTGAACGGGGTTACATATGCTCTTTAAAAAAATCCGGCCTTTTATAATTTTACTATAATTCCGCTAAGATGCCTTTTTTCAAATTCAGGCATCCTGATATACGGCCAAATATACGGCCAAATATACGGCCAATAATGCAGTTACAATTACCATAAAAAATACAGATTAAAATTATTAATTAATGTTGACAAAAATGGTAGGGTATACTATAATTATTGAAGAATTCCTATCATTTTACTTGGGATTAGAGGGAGGGGGAAAATTGAAACTTTCTACCAAAGGAAGATACGGTTTAAAGGCTATGTTTGATTTAGCAATACATGATGGGGAAGGGCCCATTCCTCTTAATAGCATCGCCGAAAGACAGCGGGTTTCGGAACACTACTTGGAACAACTCATCGCCGAACTCAGAAAATCGGGATTGGTTAAAAGCGTAAGGGGTGCACAGGGGGG
>JALNXC010000091.1 GCA_023230535.1 Alkaliphilus sp.
ACTTCACAAGTCCATTTTAAAGGATTTTCGGACATTTTACGCAATCTCTTTTTCTACACTTTGCATTGGATAACCTTTAAACGTCCAATTAAAAGCATGCCCTTCTTTATCGTTCCAAAATTTGATAAATTTTATTACCATCTGTTTTAATTCTTCCTTTGATTTGAAGCTTGATAACTTCGAGCATATCCTATGCAATATTGAAAAAAATATTTCTATTTGATTTACCCATGAGGCATGTTTTGGTGTGAAATGGAACTCAAAATTGCCGGTTTTTATATCAAATGCGGCGATCAGGGACTGGGTACCATGGCGGATGTATTCATATTCATATATAAATCAACTATATCATTAACCTTTGCTTTGACATATCAGAGACAGTATCTGTTATTTATAGATATCTCCCCTTGTATCAATCTTTATCACTTGAATAGTATCTTCATTCAAATAAGAATATATTATCCTGTACTTTCCTATCCTTAACCTGTATAGAATTGGCACTTTACTTCCTTCGAGTTTTTTAATATCTCCTAAAGGAATCTCTTCTATTCCCTTAATAATTCTTAACGCAAGCTTTTTGTCATATATTTCAAGAGTTTTTCTAGATGATTTAGAATAAATTATTTTAGTCATGCTTTTTGTCCTCTATTATTTTCTTGATTTCCTCAGAGGTATACCATTCATTTTCTTCAAGAATATTAATGATTTCCTTCTCATCTTCTGCTTCTAATAATAAGGTCGGTTCCTCTTCCTTTTTTATAAAATTAATATAGCTTAATACTTTGCCTAGTTTTTCTTCCGGTAAATCATCTATTAGTTCCAGGATTATTTTTCTTGATATAGCCATTTTAAACACTCCTTTCAAAATAATTATAGATGTGCTTTGTAATTCCTTATTATATGTTAAATCTCAATAGTTAAATTTAATTTCAGATTTTTCCTTCATATTTATTATATACCAAAGACATCAAAAAAAACACCAAGCTTTTGCCTGGTGTTTGATATTTGTGATCCTATCTCCTTGAAAATTGATTTGTTCGCCATTCATACTTATTTACTACTTGACCCAAAATAAGCACCATTATATACTAAAAACAAATATGGGAGAAATATTGAAAAGTTTTTTCGGCCTGTTTTATTGATTGTTATAAGGCAGTTTACCGCATTTGAGAAAACAACATACGATGTAAATGCATCAAAGGGGGGTAAAGTGTAAAAATGTATTTGATAATTGATAATTATGATTCATTTGTCTATAATTTAGTCGCATATTTTAATGAGTTGGGGGAAACCGTAAAAATCGTTAAAAATGATAAGATAACCGTTCAGGAAATAAAGAATATGGAAAAATTAGAAGGGATTATCATATCATCCGGACCACAAAATCCTGAGGACTGTGGCGTATCGAATGAAATTATAAGAAAATTAAATGGTAAAATACCGATTCTGGGTGTGTGTTTAGGGCACCAAATCATAGGATATGAGTTTGGTGCTAAAATTAAAAAAAGCTATAAACCCATGCACGGCAAAGTTACGACAATCATCCATAGGAATAAAAATTTATTTTGTAATCTGCCCCAAAAATATCGTGTAACAAGATATCATTCACTGATAATTGATAAAAGCACCTTACCACCTGATTTAACGATTGATGCATTGGCGGAAGACGGTACTATTATGGCAATAAGCGATAGAAAAAAAGCGGTTTATGGTGTTCAGTTCAATCCGGAGGCCGTACTGACGGAGTTCGGCCATGAACTTTTAAAAAATTATATTATTTTATGTAAAGAATGGCGGTTGACAAAATGAATACAATAATAAAAGAACTTAAACATTATCAACCCGTTAGTCAAATCTTTCAACAATTTTACAAAAATAAAAATGCCGTCTTACTTGATTCTTCCCTTGAAAATGAAATGGGCAGATACTCCATCATGGGTATTAACGAATATCTTACATTAACAGTAAAGGATGGCCACTTTTTTATAAATGATATCGAAAGTGAAGAACCTTTTTCGGAATATTTTAAAAGATACATACTAAAAGAGAAGGCGGAAAATCCATCAAACCTGCCTATTATAAAAGGCGGTATCGGATATTTTTCTTATGATTATGGCAGGGAAATTAAAAAGATACCCACGAGACATAACAAGACAATCGATATACCTGAAGCAATCTGGAATTTTTACGATAATTTTGTCATAGAAGATTTAAAAGAAAAAAGGATCTATTTAATCGCTAATAATAAACTGGAGAATGCGGAAAAATCGATCAGACAACTGAAAGAAAAAATTGATACGGTTCCCCATGAAAAAGATAAAAACAATATAAATAACGGCGGTAATACAAGAGATATAGAAATTAAGGCTGATTTTAGAAAAAACGACTATTTAAATGCCATTAAAAAAATGATCGATTACATGATTGAAGGTGATATTTACATCGCCAATATGACACAAACTTTTAAAGTTAAAAGCCATAAAACACCATATCAATTCTTTACAAAATTAAGAAAAGATAATCCATCCACTTTTGGAGGATACTTTAATTATGGTAATTTTCAGGTTGTCAGTGCTTCCCCGGAGCGTTTTATGGTGATGAAAGACGGTATCATTCATACAAGGCCAATCAAAGGAACAAGAAAAAGGGGCAAAACAAAACAAGAAGATGAACGGCTTAAACAAGAATTAATAAATTCAGCCAAAGATAAGAGCGAATTATTAATGATTGTCGATTTGGAAAGAAATGATTTAAATAAGGTTTGCCAAGAACATAGTGTTGTTGTCAATGAACTGTTTCGGGCAGAATCGTATGCAACGGTGCATCATCTTGTTTCTGATATAAGCGGTAAATTAAAACAAGGTTTAACCGTTATAGATTTAATTGAAGCAAGTTTCCCGGGCGGCTCCATTACAGGTGCACCAAAACATCGCTCCATGGAAATTATTGATGAGTTGGAACACGGTCTGCGCGGACTTTATACCGGTTCCATGGGCTACATTTCTTTAGATGGAAACTTTGATTTAAATATAGTTATTCGTACCGCCCTTTACAAAAATGGTTATTATTATATTGGCACAGGTGGCGGCATAACCTGTGAATCTGAATTAGAGTTTGAATACGAAGAAACTCTGCAAAAAGCCGAGGCCTTATTCAAAGCTTTATCCGATACATAAAACAGGTACAGGAGGTGATTTATCTTAATATGAAAGAAAATAAAATCACATTGGACGAAGGATATATGTTCGGCTTAGGTGCTTTTGAAACAATATTAATAAAAAATGGACAGGCTGTGTTTTTAGACGAACATATAAAACGCTTAAACAATGCATTGAAAACACTGAAGATAAGTAAAACGATTAAAAAAACCGACATCCTGTCATACATCAAGCAAAATAAAATAAAACACAAAGCCTTAAAAATTATGATATCAGAAAAAAACATCATATTTTCCTCCAGGGATATAAAGTACAAGGAAGACGATTATCAAAAAGGAATGTCACTTGTTATCAGTACGCTGCTCAGAAATGAAACATCACCTTTTACTTATCTTAAATCTTTAAACTATGGGGATAATATATTTGAAAAAAGAAAAGCACAAGAAAGGGGCTATGATGAACCTATATTTTTAAATACGAAGGGTGAAATTACAGAAGGAGCAACAAGTAATATATTTTTTGTGAAAGAAAATCTTATTTGTACACCTCGTTTAAAATGCGGCCTATTAAATGGCATCGTGAGAGAATATATTATTAAAACATATGATGCCGTTGAAACAATTATCTATCCTGATATGGTGAAGAAGTTTGATGAGATTTTTATCACAAATTCATTGCTTGGCATAATGCCTATTATTAAATTTGAAAACATAATATTAGATATTGGAGAAATTACATGCCGAATACGTAGGGAATATGAAAATAAAATAAATGCACCGGAAAAAAACTTTTTTTAAAAAACCGCCAAGAGATTTTCCTCCTGACGGTTGTTCCTTTTATCTTTTTGAGAATTGCGGTGCACGCCTTGCGCCTTTCAAGCCGTATTTCTTTCTCTCTTTTGCTCTCGCATCCCTTGTCAAGAAACCTGCTTTTTTAAGCGGCCCTCTCAATCCTTCGTCAAATTTGGTCAATGCTCTGGAAATACCGTGTCTTAGGGCACCGGCCTGTCCTGTATATCCTCCGCCCTCAACTGTTGCTATCACATCAAATTTACTTAATGTTTCGGTCAATGTTAAAGGCATTCGAATATCTCTTTTTAAAGTTTCATAATTAAAATATTCTTCAATATCTCTATTATTAACTGTAATATTTCCTTCTCCGGGTACCAGTCTCACTCTGGCGATAGATTCTTTTCTTCTACCTGTTCCGTAATATGCTAACTTTGCCACCAATAACTCCCTCCTTTCCAATTTCCTCGATTATATATCCAACGCTTCGGGTTGTTGGGCTTCATGCTTATGATTCGGCCCCGCATATACCTTAAGCTTTTTAAGCATTTTTCTTCCCAATCTATTTTTAGGAAGCATTCCCCTGACCGAATTGTAAATTAATTGCTCAGGTTTTTCCGCAAGAATTCTTCTGAGTGGAATTTGTCTCAACCCACCCGGATGGCCCGTATAATGGGTATGAAAAGATTGATCCAGTTTTTTACCGGTCAAAACTACTTTCTCTGCATTAACAACTATTACAAAATCCCCTGTATCCACATGTGGTGTGAATTCCGGTTTATGTTTCCCCCTCAATATTGAGGCTATTTGAGTTGAAAGCCTGCCTAATACTTTGCCGTCGGCATCCACCACATACCATTTTCTTTCAACTTCATTTGGTTTTGCTATATATGACTTCATTATTTTCCTCCTCGTAAACCATAACACAAAAAACTATCAGACCATGAAAATACTTTTCTCGCTTTTTGTCATTATCATGAACATGAATAGTAACTTATAATTTGTTTAGATCCTTCGTGAGCCAAGTTTATTCTGTCCGTCTCAGGATGACAAAACCGAAGGTGTCATTCTGAGCGCATGTGAAGAATCTCGTTTTTAGATCCTTCATAGACCGAACCCTTTCTGCCGTCTCAAGATGACAAAATACGTTTTTTCGTTACAATAGCGATTACCACACAGTCTTTCATTTTTTTGTATCATACTTTATATATGTGTCAAGATCCGGGGCAGTGGATCATTGTTTTTACACTCTAATTCATTTTAATGTAATGTTTCCGGCGTGTCAAGGATAATATACCTTATCCAAAAATAATCCTTGCGGCGGTGCCGTATGCCCGGCTTTTGATCTCTCTCCGGTTTCAAACAGTTCATTGATTCGGCCTGTTTGCATCCTGCCCGACCCTATCTCTACCAGGGTGCCTACAATAATTCTGACCATATTATATAAAAACCCGTCGCCTTTTATGTAGATATATAAACTTTTATCTCTATTCTCTATATCCGATTCATAAACGGTTCTTACGGTATCTTTAACATCACTGCCGCTCGCCATAAAGGCTTTAAAATCATGGGTTCCTATAAGCATCTCAGCCGCTTCTTTCATTTTGCCATGATCCAACTTATAATAAACATGATAGCTGTAGTTTTCTAAAAATGCACTTCTGTATTTGCTCTCATAAATATGATATACATATCTTTTAGCGACAGCACTGTGTTGGGCATGAAAATTCATAGGGACCTCCGCCGCATCTATAACAGCAATATCCCCCGGCAATTTGCCGTTGAGTGCCGCCAAAATCCTTTCTGTCGGAATACCGTTCTCTAAGATAAAATTGGCTACCTGGCCTTTTGCATGCACACCCGAATCCGTCCTGCCGGAGCCATGTACCATAATTTCTTTTCCTGTGAGCTTTTTTAAGGCCTTCATTATTTCCGCCTGCACGGTTATCCCATTCTGTTGTATCTGCCATCCGCAATAATTCGTCCCGTCATATTCTATTTCGATTTTTATGTTTCTC
>JALNXC010000092.1 GCA_023230535.1 Alkaliphilus sp.
ATAGCGGTGTGGACGGTATGGTTACAGATGTGCCAAATATACCCCTGATGGCTATGTTTGCCGATTGTGTACCTGTATTTTTTATAGATACCGTAAAAAGAACAATCGGTATAAGTCATGCCGGATGGAAGGGAACCAAATTAAGGATAGGGGAAAAAACAGTGCGGACTATGACGGATATATATGGTTCAAAGGCCGAGCAAATAATAGCTGTTATCGGACCCTCTATCGGTAAATGCTGCTATGAGGTGAACGATATTGTTGCAGATCAGTTGGATTCAGGTTTTACAGATACATCGACTTTTATATTTCCCAAGGGAAAAGGTAAATACCGGGTAGATCTGTGGGAAGCAAATCGCATTATATTAAATGAAGCCGGTATATTAAACAAAAATATCATAATATCGGGTTTGTGTACCGGATGTAATTTAGATCTATTTTATTCTTATAGAAAGGAAAAGGGTAATACGGGCAGAATGGGCGCTGTGATACAGTTAATATAACGGATGATGTTTACAACGGATGTCAATAATTTTGACATCTTTTTTTATTTTGCGTATAAAAAACCGGGATAAACAACTAAATTATAAAAACATATACATGTCAATATTTTTAGGTTTTAATATAGCCCCTTGGTATAGTTTAATTATTGTCAGGGAAACCTAAATTAAATAAAAATAATTTAGTTTATAGTAGCAGATTTTTTAGATTTGATACAAATTTCTGAAGGAGGAGTTAAGGTGTCTGGAGGAATGATTTTATTAATAGTTGTGACAGTACTCATTTTGATGGGTCTGGGGCATAGAGTGCTCGATAGATTGAGACTCAGTGATAAGGCGGCTTTAGCTATACTTGTTGCAATAGTCATATCAACAATTTTTATTCCCGATATTAAACTGACCGACAACATATCTTTTAATATCGGTGGGTTTGTTATACCTGTGGGCTTGGCCGTTTATTTATTTATTAAAGCCGATACGGGAAAAGAAAAAATCAGATCCGTTGTTGGAGCAATAGCGGCAGGTATTGCAATCTATTTGGTACAAAGATTTGTGCTTCCTGCCGAACCGGAAAGGCTTCCTATCGATCCTAATCATGTTTACCCCATCGTTGGTGCTATAGTGGCCTATGCGTTGGGGCGTTCCAGGAGGGGCGCATTTATTGCCGGGGTTATCGGCGTTGTGATCAGTGATTTGATTCAGCTTATTTTAAACAGTATCAATAATATACCCGTACCTACAAACTTTGGCGGGGCCGGTGGAGTTGATACTACAGTTATCACCGGTATATTAGCAGTTCTTATGGCAGAAGTATTTGGGGAACTCAGGGAGAGATTGCAAGGCGGAACAGAAAAAAAACATATGCATTTTGATAAGGGACATTTTGTCAGTACATTAGGTGAAGATCAGGAAAAAGATAAGGAGCAGGCGGATAGAGGAACTGATATTAAAAATAAAACTGAATCGGATGAAACCGGGGGTGATATAGATGAAAAAAAATAAAACGGTTTATATATTACTGTTAATCTTATTAACAACTCAATTTGTAATTGCCGACGACTGGTATGGAGAAAAAGGAGGGTATTACGAAGTATATGATGTGGATGACAATAAAATATTGTTTAAGATTGCCAGGGAGGTATCGAAGGACGACCAATATTTGAGCGGCGATAATAAAATGTACAAGGTAGTTAAAACAAATAAACAGAATCAGACAGCTTATGCAAAATTTGTGGAGGATATATTATTACCTGAGATTGATGAAGAGATTTTGTCTAATATTAGATTGACATTACAGGATGAATCAAACATGAGTTCAATATTGGCACAAGCAAAAGAGGATGACAAAAACAAGAGAAAGGTAGGGATATATGCAACTCATACTTCGGAATCTTTTATACCGTCGGATGGGGAAGAATCTACGGAGGGTAAAGGTGGAATACTCAAGGTAGCGGAAAAATTAAGACGAGGGTTTGAAAGCAATGGCGTAAAAGCAATATTTGATGATACGCCTCATGACCCTCATGATGCAGGGGCGTATAAGAGGTCCCGCAGAACTGCCCTGCAAATAATAAGAAAGCAGCAGCCTACCGCCTTAATTGATGTACACAGGGATGCCGTACCTGCGGAGGAATATTTAACGGAGATTGATGGAAAACCGGCAGCAAAAGTAAGGTTAGTTGTCGGAAGGAGAAATCAAAACTTCAAAGCTAATGAGGATATGGCAAAAAATATAAAGGCAGTAGCTGATAAAATGTATCCGGAAATGATTAAAGATGTGTTTTACGGGAAAGGCGATTATAACCAAGACCTCACACCCAGGGCCCTGCTCACGGAGGTCGGGACTTATAAACATATGAGGGAGAGATCGGAAGAAACCGCAGGTTATTTATCCGAAGTGATTACAATAGCTCTTTTTGGTGATGTCTTTAAGAAGGATGGGGGACCGGCAGCAACAGGGGGCGGAGATGCGGCAAAGCAAATAAAATTAAATAAGCCCAGCAGTCAAAGTAGCAAAGGAGCCGGTGCGGGGATATTAGGAATTCTCGCGGTAGCCATAATCGGCGGGGCAGGATTTTTGTTTTTAAGCAGTGGCGGTGTCGAAGAATGGAGAGCTAAAATATCTAATTTTAAACAGGAGTTTACAAATTTCTTAGGGAGAAGCAGGGGTAAAAAATAGACAGGTGGTTCAATATTGGATAAATATTATATCTTAATTATACCGGGCTTGATAATGGGTACATTTGCCAGAGTTCATATGATAAAATCCGATTATAGGCAATATCCAACCTATCCAAGAGGATATTTATCTCATTTTACTCTTGGATTTATTGCTGCCGGATTAGGTTCCGTAGCTTTACCTGCTTTAATTGAAGAAGAATTTGCGGCTATAACTTTTCTAGCCCTGGCTGCCCAGCAATTCAGGGAAGTACGGAACATGGAAAGGGAAGGTTTGGATAATATAGAAATAACGGAGATGGTACCGAGGGGCACGGCCTATATTGAAGATATTGCAAAGACATTTGAAGCCAGAAATTATATGGCAATAATTATTTCCTTAGTTACGTCAACCGCAATATATATCTGTATAATTTTTAAAATTAACAGGTATATGTCCATATTTTCAGGCATGGTTGTAGGATTAATTGTTTATATATTTATAAAAAGAATGATCCGCGGAGAAGAAATTGCCGATATAGCAGATGTAAGAGAAGCAAAAATTTCATTTGACGGGCCGGTATTAAAAATTAACGGGGTTATAATTATAAATGTTGGGCTGCAAAAGACAAGGGATGTCTTTTTAAGCAGGGGGTTAGCCGTAGAGATTATACCCAAAGATGAAAATGCGGTAACGTACCTATCCAATATAGGACAGCGCCAAGCTGTACAGCATAATGCGGCTAATCAATTAGGTATACGTAAAGATGCGGATGAACCCGAATTTACACCGATAGCAAAAAGAAATCCGGAAAATGGCAATATAATCATGTCAATAGTTGTTATGAGACCTGATGTTGATATAGATGCCCTAATTGAAGCAGTCAGAAGGACTCCTTTATTAGAAACCTCAAAAAGAAAACCTTCAGATTCGGTTGTCGGCCAGAAATTAAGGAAGAACAGAAAAAAGGTGTAGTATATGCAAATTGAACTAAAAGACTTTATAGTCGCAGTTGCAACAATAAATAAAGATATGGTAAGCTCGGGATCGTTAGTTCCGATTTTTTATGCTGAGGACAATAAACATTTGGATGAATTATCAGAATCGATTGCCAGAATTCTCAACAGCGTTGTCCATGATATAGGAATGGGAACATATATTATTGTAAAACATTAATGTGTCAGGATGAATTATACTTATGAAAATTATATATGTATTCAATAAAAACTCTTATGCAGCTATCAAGGCTGCATATCTGCATTTGAAACTGGATATTTCTGAAAATTTTAAAGATATTGTAAATATCTATAACGAAGAGGGAAATTTTTATTATTTGGGCATTGATGCGGAACTGAATGAAATATATTTGCTCTATAGCAGAAAATATAATTATATTTTAAAAAACCTCTTAGGGGGTTTTTCCGATTTATATAATGAAAAGACTCTGGTGATATATATAACATAATAAATTTTGCTATATAAATTAAATATATAAAATTAAACCAATAGAAAAGATGATAAAATAATGAAAATAATATATAGTTGCTATGGCGGGGCTCATTCTTCGATTGTAGCATCAGCCATACATGTGGGATATCTTCCGATTGATCGTGTTCCAACCGGGGAAGAAATATTGAATATTCCCTATTATGATCGATCTCCAAAAGAAAATAGGGGTATACCTATTTATATGGGTACGGATACGGAACTAAGAAAGGTATATGCCCTCGGGTTGGGGCCTTATCGTACCGAATATACAAAAATAGCTTATAATTTTGCATTTCAATTAGCCGGTAAGAATAAAGAAGACATACGGATAATAAATGTAGTTCCCCTGCTGAGTTTTTCTGTAAAATTAGGAGGTTTTATATCAAGGCGTATAGGATTGATTAAATTAGGCAGGCCATTGACAATATCGGGAATACTAAAAAGATACGATCTTTTTATAAAATTGGTCAAGGATGTCAAGAAGGGGTGTTAATAGGGTTTTAATTGAATAAAAGTGCTCTATATCACACCGAGATGTGTTATTTGTAATTTTCGCGGTATATTGGTCTCTGGTTTCCGACCCTCAGTAATGATATAATATTAATGCTCAGTATTAAAATTATTTTAAAGTAGGTGCGGTATTGAAAGAAATATGTATTAGAAATGCAATTAGAAGGGTTCATAAGGGGAGCATAGCGGAAGAGGCAGGGATAGAGGCGGGGGATAAACTGCTTAAAATAAACGACAACGAGATTATAGATATTATTGATTATAAATATTATTTGGCGGATGAATATTTAGAGATAGAAATATTAAAAGTTTCGGGAGAATATTGGATTATAGAGATAGAAAAGGAATATGACGACGATTTAGGTATTGAATTTGAAAAACCTATTATAGATGAGGTTAAAAACTGTAAGAATAAATGTATTTTTTGTTTTATAGACCAATTGCCTCCGGATATGCGTCCAAGCCTTTATTTTAAAGATGATGATTTCAGGCTTTCATTTTTACAGGGAAATTATATCACCTTGACAAATATGGGTGAGGAAGACATAAGGAGGATTATTAAATATCGCATCAGCCCAATCAACATATCCGTGCACACAACTAACGGGGAACTCAGGAAAAAGATCCTCAATAATAGGTTAGCGGGTAATATCTTAAATATATTAACAAAATTAGCGGCGAATAATATCAAAATGAATTGTCAAATTGTGCTTTGCCCTGATTTAAACGACAAAAAAGAGTTGGATAATACTATCGAAGATTTAGGAGAATTATCCGGCGGCATAGATAGCGTAGCAATTGTACCTGTAGGTTTAACGGCTTACAGGGAAGGGCTGCAGGCAATAAAACCTTTTGATGAGGAAGAAGCATCATATGTTATAGATCAGGTACGGGCATGGCAAAAAAAATTTAAAAATTCTATTGCACGTAATTTTGTGTATGTTTCCGATGAATTTTATATATTGGCGGACAGGAAATTTCCAACCTATAGAAGTTATGAAGGGTTTCCACAACTGGAAAATGGGGTGGGATCGGTAGCTAAATTTAGGTACGAGTTCTATCAATATTTAGAAATATTACCGGGTACACTTAAAATTTATAAATATATTATAGTAGTTACCGGTGTGGCTGCGTATAGATTGATAAGAAGAATGTGTGATGATTTAGTTGAAAGGATCGAACATTTAAAAATAGAAGTGGTTTGTGTTGAGAACAAATTTTTTGGCGGATATATCTCTGTGAGCGGATTAATTACGGGGC
>JALNXC010000093.1 GCA_023230535.1 Alkaliphilus sp.
AAGCAACAGGCTGAGGCATTGGCAAAATCGAGGACAAATGCAATTGCCTATGAAACCATGGTCGATAATGGAGGTCTGCCATGCTTGCGTCCGATGTCCGAGATTGCGGGACGTCTGTCCATTCAGGAAGGTGCAAAATATATTGAAAGTTCCTATGGCGGTCGTGGTATCTTGTTAGGCGGCGTTCCCGGTGTTGAACGTGGTGAGGTCGTTATTGTCGGGGGTGGAATTGCCGGTACATATGCGGCTAAGGCATCTATTGGCATGGGTGCGCAAGTGACCGTGCTTGATATTAATCTTGCCAGGCTCCAATACCTTGATGATATTTTCGGAACAGGTGTCACCACACTCTATGCTTCAGAACGTAATATTCGCAGGGCTGTATCGAAAGCCGATCTTGTAGTCGGCACGGTGCTTGTTCCCGGCGGTACTACTCCAAAAGTTATCCGGCGTGAACACCTGAAGTTTATGAAAAATGGTGCGGTTATTGTCGATGTATCTATTGACCAAGGCGGTTGTTGCGAGACCTCAAAAATAACTTATCATGATGATCCTGTTTTCATAGAGGAGAAAGTTGTCCATTATTGTGTCGGTAATATGCCCGGTGCTGTTCCCAGGACATCTGCAATAGCACTTACCAACGCTACTCTGGGTTATGGTTTGCAGATAGCTAACTTGGGGCTTGAAGAAGCAGCAAGGAAAAATAAGGTTATTGCTACAGGTGTAAATTATTATAACGGCATGTGTACAAATATGAATGTGGCAAAGGCGCTAAATGTAGAATATCATGATTTAATGAATTTAATCTAATTTGTAACATATTTCCGAAATATAATGTTTACATCCGTGCATACAATATTTAAAAATCCGGTTATTGATAGCCGTGTGAAGCCTGCCGATAAGTTAAAATAATATCGTTTATAAATGCGAAAAACCCATTCGGACATAGATGCCGGGAGCTTTACATGGATGCTGAATAATAGAGAAGATAGGCTATATTCCGAAGAAAGTCGGTGAGAATATGAAAACAAAAAGACCCCTGTTGCTCGTTGTTTCTTCAGCCCTGATGCTGGTCATTGCTATTCCTATGCTGATGTGGTGTTTTACTCTTATTAATGGCGCTGCGGTGGACATGACACCCGGCTATACCTATGCCGGTGTGGGCTGCTTCGCTGCAGCGATAGTCTATACCTTTTCAATGTTAACGGCTATCGCCGGACTGACATTTGCAAAAAGGCCCTATTATCGACGTTGGTGTCGGGCGATGGGTCTTATCCAGTTGATAGCGAGTGTTATATTGGTGATTCCGATGCGGGCCTATGTTGTGCTGACATTGCCGCCGCTTTTGATTTTGACAATGTTGTATCTGATCGGGGCACGAAAAAGAGCGGAAGACGATTTCTAGGAAGGCCTAGGGGAATACATAATGTATAAATAAAATGTTTCAAATAAGCAAGGAAGGGTTT
This sequence comes from Alkaliphilus sp., assembly GCA_023230535.1. Taxonomy (GTDB): domain Bacteria; phylum Bacillota; class Clostridia; order Peptostreptococcales; family Natronincolaceae; genus JAAZJW01. Next base: position 1,467 of record JALNXC010000093.1, read on the forward strand.
AGGCCCTTCCTTGTTTTATGATAATGAAGTAGATAATTAAAAGTTTTAGGATAGGGTATAAATAAACCACAATTGGTAAAGGTTATGTGACATAAAGTATGTTTATTAAAAGAGGATTTTTAAAATTTTAAACGTATTATACTAAAAGGGGTATTTAATTGTTTGATAAAATATAACAAAGGTTGTTAAATGGCTATGATATAGCAGAAAGGTTGGGGCTAATGAATCTATCTATTAGAAACATTACAGAACAAGCGGAAGAGACCACACTATCTCCTTTTGCCCAACTCAGTAAAAATACCCGGGGAAGAATGGATCCGGAACAAGAATGCAATATCCGTACGGCATATCAGAGGGATAGGGATAGGATAATTCATTGTCAATCTTTTAGAAGCCTGAAGGGAAAAACCCAGGTGTTTATTGTAAACGATGGTTTTTTTAGGACAAGGCTGACACATACATTAGAGGTCAATCAAATTGCCCGCACCATAGCGAGAGCACTGAAATTAAATGAAGATCTGACAGAAGCGATAGCAATAGGGCATGATCTTGGGCACACATGTTTCGGTCATATGGGGGAATATGTACTTGACAGATTAAACGGTAGGTTTAAACATAATGAACAAAGTCTCAGGGTGGTAGATATTCTAGAGCGGGACGGTAAAGGGTTGAACCTGACATTTGAGGTAAGGGACGGTATACTCAATCATACAGGGCTTAATGAACCCGAAACATTAGAGGGGAAATTAGTAAGACAGGTAGATCGCATAACCTATTTATGCCATGATATTCAGGACAGTATAAGTGCGGGTATTTTAAAAATAACAGATTTACCGCCTGTTGTATTAGAAAAATTGGGAAAGAGCCATAGTGAAAGGATCAACACATTTGTAATTGATATAATAAATATAACTAGAAATAAATTCAAAGAAGGAATCGATATTGATATTCATCAAAGCGAAAAAATCTCACAGGCGATGGATGTTTTAAGAAATTTTATGTTTGAGAATGTTTATTACGGAGAAGCCTGTTCGCAGGAAAAAAAGAAGGCGGAATTTATTGTGGAGTCCCTATATACCTATTTTATAAATAACCCTGAAGAAATGCCTTTAAAATATTATAACAATATACGTAAAGAAGGTTTGGTAAGGAGCACAACTGATTTCATTGCATCCTGTACAGATTCTTATGCAGTTCAGCTTTTTTATGATAAATTTATTCCTTAATAGTAAACATTTAAATTTCTTGGATAATATTCTTAATTATGTTTTTTGGGGTTAAAAAAGGAATTAACAGTATTGATGTCGAATGAAATATACTATACACGTATATAAAGACAATAGGAATTATAAATTATAAAATTTGAGAAATTATGTGATAATAGAGGGAAAATATAAAGATAAAAGGAAATATACTGTATAGATACTGATAGGTGATTATGATGGGTAATTTTCTTTCTGAAGAGTTGATCGATGAAATAAAAGATGCAAATGAAATAGTAGATGTAATTTCTCAATATATACAGGTTAAAAAAGTAGGTTCTTCCTATAAGGCACTGTGCCCTTTTCATAATGAAAAAACACCTTCTTTTTTTATCAATCAAGAAAAACAATTTTATAAATGCTTTGGATGCGGCGAGGGCGGAAATGTAATTAATTTTATTATGAAAATGGAGAGTTTGAGCTTTATAGAATCTATAAAATTACTAGCGAGGAGAGCTAATATTGAAATAGGCATGACAGGGACATCGGAGGAAATAAGAAAACAGATCAAGGAAAAAGAACTTTGTTATGAAATCAACAAAAAAGCGGGCTTATATTTTTATGGCAATTTAAGAAAGCAACCTAATCCGGCTCTAAAATATTTATTAGGCAGGGGAATTATCTCTAAAACGCTGGCAAACTTCGGGCTAGGTTATTCTGTAAATAGTTGGGATAATTTAATGCTGCATTTACAAAAGGAGGGGTATAGTCTAGATGATATTCAAAAATGTGGATTAATACGCCAAAACAAATCCAATGGATATTATGATTATTTTCGTAACAGAATAATGTTTCCTATATTTAATACAAGGGGAGACATAGTGGGATTTGGGGGCAGGGTGATCGATGATTCAATGCCTAAATATTTAAATTCACCGGAAACACAAGTGTTTAATAAAAGTAATATACTTTATGGTTTAAATTTTGCTCGTAAAAATATTAAAGACAGACAAATAATACTTGTTGAAGGATATATGGATGTTATAGCCCTACATCAGGCAGGTTTTAAAAATGCCGTAGCTTCTCTAGGCACTTCTTTAACCGGGTATCAGGGAAAATTGCTCAAAAAGTATTGCGATGAAATTATAATATGTTTTGACGGCGATGAGGCGGGGGAAAAGGCAACCATGAGAAGCCTAGACACACTGGATGAAGCGGGCTGCCAATTTAGGATAATGATTTTACCTGATAAGAAAGACCCGGATGATTTTATAAAAATTTATGGCAGAAACAAATTTAGGGAACATATTGATAAATCAATGAGTCTAATCGATTATAAGATATTTTTGGCAAAAATCAGATATTTTGGTAATACTATAGAAGATAAAGTTAGATTTGCAAAAAAAGTATCAGATATTATAAAGGATATAGAAAGCCCAATAGAAAGGGAGGCTTACATTGAAAAGGTTGCGAATGAAACAGGTATTTCGAAAGAATCTATCGGGTTGGAAGTATTAGATAAAATTAAAAACGTATCTGTTCATAGAAACAATTTCAAAAATAATTTGAATTACAGAAAGTACAATAATTATATAAAAATGGTACCATTGGTTGAACGAAAAGGTCATATTATAGCAGAAAAACAATTAATTAAATTTATGATCATTGATAATAAATTAATAGAGCATATATTAAACGATATTTCGGCAGAAGATTTTTCCGTAGCGGAACACCGAGAAATAGTGGCATATTTAGCCTCAAATATGGATAACATGAAGGATAAGAGGATAGAAGAGCTTTTTCCGCATTTAGAAGAAAATATTAATAAAATATTGTCAACCGATATTGAATATATTGATTTGAACAATACATTGGATAAATATATTGTGAATTTAAAAAAATATAAATTGCTTTACAATATAAAAATATTGGAAGAAGAGCAGCATAGTATTATTAATAATTTAAATTTGACTAAGGAAGAGGTTGAAAGCAGGTTGCTAAATATAGGTATAGAAATAATGAAAAAAAATGCGCAGATACAGAAATTAAAAGCTTGATGAAGGGAGGTATAACAGCTTTGAGCAATATAAAAGACGTAAAAAGAGAAACCATTAAAAAATTAGTAGAAAAAGGCAAAAAGAAGGGTATAATCACTTATATAGAAATTATGGATGCATTGGAGGAAATTGAATTAGATAAAGACCAAATAGATGAGATATATGATAATTTTGTTACTATGGGTGTAGATATTGTAGGCGAAAGGGAAGATGACAGTGAAGAAGAAGATGATAAAAAAATAGATGATAAAGTTGAAGAAGAACCTGTTAGGGACGATATAAGTTTATTAAAGGGAGTCAATGTAGACGATCCTGTCAGAATGTATTTGAAGGAAATCGGTAAGGTTGCTCTGTTGACGGCGGAAGAGGAAGTCGAATTAGCAAAGAGAATGGGCGAAGGCGACGAAAAAGCCAAGCAAAAATTGGTTGAGGCAAATTTGAGATTGGTTGTAAGTATTGCAAAAAGATATGTGGGTAGGGGAATGTTGTTTTTAGATCTGATACAGGAAGGGAATTTGGGACTCATTAAAGCAGTTGAAAAATTTGATTATACAAAGGGGTTTAAGTTTAGCACCTATGCTACTTGGTGGATACGTCAAGCGATTACAAGGGCGATAGCCGACCAGGCTCGTACAATCAGAATTCCGGTTCATATGGTGGAAACAATTAATAAATTAATTCGTGTATCCAGACAATTATTACAGGAGTTAGGCAGGGACCCTAAACCCGAAGAGATAGCTTTAGAAATGGATTTTTCTGAGGAAAAAGTACGTGAAATTTTAAAAATTGCTCAAGAACCTGTTTCCCTGGAAACACCAATCGGCGAAGAAGAAGATAGTCACTTAGGCGACTTTATTCCGGATGATGATGCTCCGGCACCTGCAGAGGCAGCTGCATTTTCATTATTAAAGGAACAATTGATAGAAGTGCTGGATACATTGACACCTAGAGAGCAAAAAGTGTTGAGGTTACGTTTCGGGCTCGATGACGGCAGGGCAAGAACCTTAGAAGAAGTAGGCAAAAAGTTTGAGGTAACGAGGGAACGTATAAGACAGATTGAGGCCAAGGCATTAAGGAAATTAAGGCATCCGAGCAGGAGTAAAAAATTAAAGGACTATTTAGAGTAAAAACCTGTTTGATGATTATATCGATATTTATTTAAGCGATTAAAATAGATTCGCATTATGCG
>JALNXC010000094.1 GCA_023230535.1 Alkaliphilus sp.
TAATAAATCCCATGGCGCAGCATATGCGGTATTGGCATATCAAACCGCCTACTTAAAGTATTATTATAAGGTGGAATTTATGGCGGCGCTTATGACCAGTGTTATAGGTAATACATCAAAGATAGTGCAGTATATTCGAGATTGTAAAAGACAAGAAATACAGGTATTGCCTCCTGATATCAATAAGAGTTTCGGTAAATTCATAGTTGAAAACGGGAACATAAGGTTTGCTTTGGGTGCTGTTAAAAATGTAGGTATAAATATGATAGACAGTTTAGTAAAAATCAGAGAAAATGAGGGAGAATTTACAAATTTCCTGGATTTTTGCCGGAGGATGGAATCCGGAGATATAAACAAAAGAGCCGTGGAGGGCCTGATAAAAAGTGGAGCATTAGATACTTTAGGCGCAAATCGTGCTCAACTGCTTTCAAGTTATGAAATAATTATTGACGGGATGCAACAGGAGAGACGGAGAAAGATAGAAGGACAGATAGATATCTTTCAAATGAATAACGGGGCGGATGTTTCATTAAACCAATTTAATTTTCCCGATATACAGGAATTTAATGAAAAGACAAGGTTAGGAATGGAAAAAGATGTCGTAGGATTTTATATCAGCGGGCATCCTTTGTCGGAGTTTGAAAAAGAATTAAAACATATTGTTACCGTTAACAGCGGTGAACTTTTGGAAACAGATGATAATTCGGGGAAAGCTATATTAAAAGACGGACAATCCGTGATAGTGGGCGGAATAATTACGGAAGTAAATATTAAAACTACAAAGAACAATCAAATGATGGCTTTTGTGATCCTGGAAGACCTATTTGGAAGTGTCGAATGTATTATGTTTCCAAAAACTTTTAAATATTATAACAATCTCATATATGAAGAAAGTTTTGTAATTTTGGAGGGTATATTAAATGTCAAAGAAGAGGAACAGCCTAAGATTTTAGTCAATGCAATCAGCCCTCTATTGAGGATTCCGGAAGATGAATTGAAAGTTCCGGATAGAGGAAAAAATAAAAAATTATATATTAAGATCAAGCGTAAAAAGGATTGGCATTTGATCGAAGAGGCAAAATCTATCTTCAGACAATACGGGGGCAGTACACCCATAATAATATACATAGAGGAAGGTGATGAAAAGCTTAAGGCCGGTAAGGAATTATGGGTCAGTCCGGATGATGAATTGGTAAACAAATTGTCCGGTCTTTTCGGAATTGAAAATATAAAAGTAGTTTAATTTTAAAACATTACCATATAACAAAAGGAATTAGTATGTGTTATAATTATGAAATAAAACAGAACTATTTTTATACTATATTGAAATTATCGAGGAGGCCTAATAAATGTGGATAGTTATATACATATCTAATACACGTCAATATGCAAATGATATAAAAAAGGTATTAGTAGAAGAAGGCTTCTTAGTAAAAATTAAACCGATTAATAAAGGTGATAAAGAAGGGACTTGTGAGATTTTGGTGCCTAGGGCGGAGGCGGAAGAATGTCATTCAGCTTTGTTTAATTTTAGACTTTAATATAAATGCAGGAGGGGGTCAAACTTTGGAAAAGATTGCCGTATTGACTAGTGGGGGAGATGCACCCGGAATGAATGCAGCTATACGCGCGGTTGTAAGAAGTGGCATTTATAACAGTGTCAGGATTCTATCGGTAAAGGACGGTTTTACCGGTTTAATCAATGCCCAAATTGAAGAAATGAACCTGTCTTCCGTAGCAGATATTATTCATAGGGGGGGGACCATTTTAAAAACAACCAGATGCGAAGAATTTAAAACTAAAGAAGGCCAGCGAAAGGCCATGAATGTGATTGCGGTTTTAGGTATAGATGGAATAGTAGTAATCGGTGGGGGTGGTTCCCTAGAGGGAGCAAAAGTTATAAACTCTTTAGGTATACCTTCTATCGGTGTTCCCGGGACCATAGATAATGATTTGGGATATACGGATTATACAATAGGTTTTGATACTTCGGTTAACACGGTAGTAGATGCTATAAGCAAAATAAGAGAAACCTCAATATCTCACGGAAGAGCCAATATTATTGAAGTTATGGGGCGTGACTGTGGGAATATAGCCCTGTATGCCGGACTTGCCAGCGGAGCGGAAAGCATTATTATACCGGAAATGGAATTTAGTATTGATGAAGTATGCAGAAAACTTTTAAGGGGGAGAAATAGGGGTAAATTACATAGTATAATCATATTGACCGAAGGGGTCGCGGATCCTATCAAGATAAGTAGTGAAATTAAAGAAAAAACGGGTATTGAGACAAGAGCCACTATATTAGGTCACATTCAAAGGGGCGGTAGCCCAACAGCTTTTGATAGAATTCTTGCCAGTAAAATGGGAGCGAGGGCCGTAGAATTGTTGATACGGGGAGCTAAAAATAGGACAGTAGGGATACAGGGTAATAATATTATTGATATGGATATAGATGAGGCCTTAGGTATTGAAAGTATTTTTGATATAGACAGTTATGAATTGGCGAATGTATTGTCAATTTAACGATATGCCGGTTTATCAGGGGGTGTTAAAATGAAAAAGACAAAAATTGTATGTACTATCGGTCCCGCAAGTGAATCAAAGGATGTATTCAGACAGCTTGTAATAAATGGTTTAGATGTTGCCAGACTCAATTTTTCACATGGGGATCATGAGGAGCACGGACAGAGAATAAATACAATAAAAGAAGTGAGATGGGAGCTAAATAGACCCATAGCTATTTTACTAGATACCAAGGGTTCGGAAATCAGGACCGGAAAATTTAAAGACGGGGAAGTAGAGCTTGTAGAGGGGCAAAATTTTATAATTACTACGAGGGATGTATTGGGAGATAATACAATAAGCAATGTAAGTTATGATGGGCTTCCGGAAGATATCGGCGTGGGGGATACTATTTTAATAGATGACGGATTGGTAGGGCTTAAGGTTAAAAGGATAATCAACGATACGGATATTGAATGCATAGTTGAAAATGGCGGAGCCGTATCAAACCATAAAGGCGTCAATGTGCCTAAAGTGAAGCTCAATTTGCCTGCCATCACGGAGAAGGATAAATCCGATATTAAATTCGGTATAGAAAAAGATGTAGATTTTATTGCGGCATCTTTTATCAGAAAAGCATCGGATGTTTTAGCTATCAGAGAAATCCTGGAAGACAGCGATGTGCATCATATTCAAATTATTTCTAAAATCGAGAATCAGGAAGGATTAGATAATATAGATGAAATTATAAGGGTATCCGATGGAATAATGATAGCGAGGGGAGATTTAGGCGTAGAAATTCCCACGGAGGAGATTCCGCTGGCTCAAAAAGAAATAATTAAAAAATGTAATAGGGCCGGCAAACCTGTCATCACTGCAACCCAGATGTTGGATTCGATGATAAGAAACCCGAGGCCGACCCGTGCGGAGGTAACAGATGTTGCAAATGCTATATTTGACGGAACGGATGCTATTATGCTGTCCGGAGAAACGGCTATAGGCAAATATCCCGTAGAGGCGGTAAAAATTATGAGTGATATTGCCAAGCGCACGGAGAGTGCTATCGATTATGAGGAGTTGTTGGGAGCCAAAGCCGTCGAAAAAGAAACATTAGTAACCGATGCCATCAGTTATGCAACATGTAGAATAGCTGCGGATCTAGGCGCATCCGCTATCTTGACGGCTACGGCGACAGGGTTTACGGCCAGAATGGTATCTAAATTCAGGCCTGCGGTAACGATCATTGCAGCCGTAACGGATGAACATATCAGGAGGAGACTGTCCCTGAGTTGGGGTGTCTACACCGTATTGACCAAGCGTTTTCATTCTACGGATGATGTAATAGTTGCGTCGGTGAACAAGGCTTTAGATGCCGAACTCATAGACAATGGAGACCTTATAGTTATTACGGCCGGGGTACCTGTAGGAGCAACCGGCACCACAAATTTGATCAAGGTTCATACCATAGGAGAGGTTATTCTATCAGGAACAGTGATAGGAGACGAATCTATCACGGGAAGAGTGGCTATTGTAAGCAATTCAGACGATTATGACAAGGTAAAAAGCGGGGATATTTTAGTAGCAAAACATACGGACAAAGAGTTGGTTCCTCTCATGGAAAAAGCATCCGCCATAATCACGGAGGAAGGCGGCCTGACAAGTCATGGGGCGATCGTAGGCTTAAACTTACATAAGACAACACTGGTCGGTGCATATATGGCGACTAAAAAATTAAACGATGGGGAAATAATTACAATAGACGCCAAAGGGGGATTAGTTTATAGAGGTAAAGCCAGGGTGTTTTGATGTAAGCGATACGAGGTGCCGTTCTTTTGTATTTTTGTAGATATTTAAAAACCTTGAGGGGTGAAAAAATGCTGTTTAGATTAATTTTACTGTTTACTCTATTACCTCTTATAGATCTTGCTATATTGTTAAAAATAGGTAGTTATATAGGCTTTAAATATACTTTGGCAATTGTAATCGCAACAGGTTTTATAGGGGCCTACCTTGCTAAAATGGAAGGCAGGTATATTATTACAAGGATAAAATTTGATATAAGCCGGGGGAGAATGCCGGCGGATGAACTCATAGGGGGATTATGCGTTATTGTAGGAGGGGCTTTTTTATTAGCTCCCGGATTGATAACCGATGCCCTCGGATTTTTTTTGGTTTTACCGGTTACCAGAAACCTATTTATTGATGCTATAAAGGGCAGGTTTAAAAAGATGTTGATTGAAAGAGATGTGCGATTTTATTTTAGAAGATGAGCGGAGCCGGGCTACCTGTTTTCGGGATTGATGTGAACGGGCATAATAAAATCATAATTTATTAATTTTATACTGCCCGAATTTACGGAATCGGGTTTTATTTTTATATCCACGGAATCTACATTTTCCAGTGACATAAAGGTAAATATAATTCCGTCAACCATCATTTTATGACGGTTCTGATTATTTTCATGAGCTTTTATAAATTCTTCATTAAAAATTAAAGTGAGTATCCTATTGTTGATGTTATGATCCAATAGCTCAACATTGTCAGGCACAAGGGGATGCCTTTTGGCATTATAAATTTCAGGCATTGCTTTAAATTTCATTGCACCGAATATCGCTTCAATACTATTATTTTTATCATATTGGGTGTTAAACATGTCAAAAGGAATCGGCTGCAATAAAAATCTATCGGTATCGGTTATATAGGTCGTATAGATTTCTGTATTTTTTGGTGGGAAAAATGGCTCATCCATATCCATCCCGTGGAAAGGGTCATTTAAATGCCCGCCCGTAAGACGGAATTGAACCTTGGAGATTCCGTCTACAGATGTTAAAGATCTTACAAAACTGTTTATTGCGATGGTAGCTTTTGTGGAACCATAGCCAAACTCTTCAATATTCCGCGGTAATTTGACATGGGCGGTGTCGCCGACCTGTCCCGCCGAACCTCCCGACGGAATAGGAGAAATTGCCGGTAGCCCCAGGCTATTGTCAGGCCCCTGTTCTATATTTCTTATAGTTGTTGTAAGGGGATATGTATTGGACTTTACAATTCGGGTAATGGGTATCAAATGGTTAAATTCATTATCCGGGAAATAAAGAGTGAGCGCCATCTCCCTATCTTTCACGGCTGAAATAGCTTGTATATAGTTTCCTCTCGTATTGAAATCAATATTAAATTCGCAGTCTGTGATCTCCATTTCTTTATCTTTTATATTAGGCATGATCCTTAAATCATAAGAGCCATCGGGTAAATCAAGCTTTTCTTGTTCAAATTCAAATGTAATATATTGAGCATCATTATTATGAAATTCCATAGCCTTATGATCACCCGACGATATCAAAATATCTGATGATAAATTTGGAACTTGTTCATCA
>JALNXC010000095.1 GCA_023230535.1 Alkaliphilus sp.
AAGGTTTTGTGTTTCATGGCGGCACGCCCGTAAAAAAACGAAACGAAATGGTAAGGGAGTTTAACAGTGATAAGTATATACCATATATGGTTTTGTCATTAAAAGCGGGTGGGGTAGGCCTGAATTTAACTGCGGCAAATCATGTGATTCATTTTGACAGATGGTGGAATCCGGCAGTTGAAGATCAAGCAACCGATAGGGCTTTTCGTATAGGCCAGGCTAAAAACGTTATGGTGCATAAATTTGTAACAAAGGGTACAATTGAGGAAAAAATCAATTCTATTATAGAAGAAAAGCAGAAATTGTCAAAGGATTTATTGGCATCCGCAGGAGAGAAATGGATAACGGAATACAATAACGAGGAGCTCATGAATATATTTGCATTAGGCGGTGATGCATAGTGGGTTATAGGAGATTTCCAAAACAAGAATCAGTGGGAGAGAAAAAAGAAAGGGCAAATAAATCCTTAGCCAAATTAAGGAAAAAGAATCCTGATATTGAACCTATAATTATAGAAGGCAGGACATTGGCCAAAAACTGGTGGGGTAAGGCTTGGAATTTAAACCTTGAAGGCTATGCGGACTATGAAAATAGAATCGGCAGGGGAAAAAGCTATGTCCGAAACAATATGGTTTTAGATTTAAAGATAACAAAAGGGAAAGTGTCGGCTACGGTACAGGGCAGCAGGGCAAAACCCTACGACGTGGAGGTTGTAATTGATGCTTTAGAAGGTGAAAAGTGGGAGCATATTATTACATTATGCAACCATCGTATTGATTCGTTAGAACAATTAATTGAAGGTAAATTCCCGGAAGAATTGGAGGTTTTGTTTAAAGGGAAAGGATATGGCTTATTTCCATCCCCTAAAGAAATTCATTTTGGTTGCAGTTGCCCCGATTGGGCAAGTATGTGCAAGCACGTGGCAGCCGTATTATATGGGATAGGAACAAGATTAGACGCCGACCCGATGCTTTTTTTCGAACTCAGAGATATAGATAGTAAAGAGCTAATTAAAAAATCAGTGGAGCAAAAGCTTGAAAGCATGCTTAAAAATGCCGGCAAGAAGAGTAAAAGAGAAATTGCGGGAAAAGACATAACGGATATATTTAGGATTTAAACGGGGAACACAAAAGGACACAAGGGGGCACAAGAGGACACAAGAGAACATAAAAGAACCACGGTACCTGAACCCGTGGTTTTTCGTGGTTTTTTCGCGTGCCCTACTTCAATCATTTATAAACACTTATCTTCCCATTATCATTTAACTGCTTTATCACAATCGTTATTATAGGTGCAATTATAAATCCCATAAACCCGAATATCTTAAACCCTATAAACATGGCAACAATTGTGGTTAGAGAATTTAATCCTATCTGTTTTCCTATAATCCTCGGTTCAAGGGAACTCCTCAGAATATATGCTATGATATATATGATCAGCAACCCTATTCCTATAAGCCGTTGTCCTATTATAATTTCATAAATTCCCCAAGGGATCAGTATTCCCCCGATACCTATCAGAGGTAAAACATCCAAAATTGCAATAAATGCTGATATGGCTATAGGATGATCAATGCCCAGTATTACAAACCCCAAACTCATTTCTATAAAAGCAATAAACGATAATATAACATAGGCTCTTACCATTTTTAAAATAGTACCTACTAAAATTTTCTTTATATCAAACAAAAGGTCATACGCCTTTTCAGGGATCTGTCTTTTAATAAAGTGAGAGACATTATCGTAATCGATGGTGATCAGGACCGAACATATGATGGAGAACAGGAGTGTTATGAAATAAATAGGTATCCTCTGTGCAAATCTTGTTACACCTAATAAAACAGTTTTTGATATATTGCTCACTCCGGTAGCCAATATATCCAACATATTGTTGAAAACATTCGATATCAGGCCGGCAATTTCCGGAGATAGGGTATCTATGGACGATATCGTCCAATTGCTCATATATAAAATTGCGGGTTCTATATTTTGGTTATACAGATTGGGCAAAAGGTGTATAAATTTATATATTAATCCCCAAACATTTGCAATGATGAGCCCGACAAGAACAATTATAGATACATAAAAAAAGGAGATTACAAAAATGGATATATCTTTATTTTTAAATTTAGTGGCCTTACCTATTGCATGACCGACAGGTTTTAGTAAATAGGCAATGATAAAACCTATAATAAAAGGCATAATCCAAGACAACAGATATTTGAAGACAAAATATAAAATTCCTATAATAGTTATGATGTACAGAATATCAATTATAAATTTCTTTTTATCTTGATAGGTCAATATCTTCACCTGCCTTTTCAAAATTATTTTCTTCGCTGCATTTATCATATAAAGCACAAAATTCATTTAATATTTTTTTCAATTTAGCAGATGAATCTTGTACCGTTCACATCTGCCGGATTTGTCATTTTACAAATCAAATCTCCAGATTCATCAAGTGAACCTTGTCTCATTCACATCTGCCGGGTTTTCCATTTTACAAATCAAATCCTTCAACAAACATATTACAGGTTTAATTTACAGGTTTTAAAATCAGCCGGGGTTTAGTTTAATTGTATCACATTTTTTAAATTATTCATCTATATTTTGAGCCGTAAGAACACGTTTTTCGTCCCGGGATCGTTGAGATAAACATTTTATCTCAATGTTTATAAGACTATAATGAAATTTTTTCTGTGGTTGCGGCAATAGGACCCTTACCCCGGGAACATGAGAAAGATAATCATCTTATTTCAACGTTTATAAAACTATAATGTCTGCCCGTACTTTTTAATATTTTAATGTTCATATTAACAGTGCCATTATATTCACGAATAAAGCCCGCTCAACGATTAAAATTGCACATAAAAATAGGCTGAAGAAAACGAAGTCGGGGACTTTTAGGTCTTGTCAATTAATTGCCAAAGAGGTATCATTTATATATACTCATGAAAGGATGATGGCATACTATGAATATACTTGTAACCGGCGGTGCCGGATATATAGGCTCGCATACCTGTGTGGCCTTGCTGGAGGCAGGGCATGCGGTGATTATCGCCGATAATCTGTGCAACAGCAGAGCCGAAACTATAGGTCGAATCGAACAGATAACAGAAAAGAAAGTTACTTTCTATCAGATAGATGTGACTGATGAAAAAGCGGTTGACACTATCTTTTCCAATCATGATATTGACGGTATTGTTCATTTTGCCGGATTAAAAGCGGTGGGCGAATCGGTAGAGAAACCATTGGATTATTATTATAATAATACCGTCAGCACCATGACACTTTGCCGAGTCTGTCAAAGATATGAGATAAAGCGGTTCGTGTTCAGTTCATCGGCCACCGTATATGGTGAAGGAGAAGTCCCGTTTGTCGAAACCATGCCTCTATTGCCTGCCACCAATCCTTATGGTGAAACTAAGGCCATAAGTGAACGAATTCTTGCCGATGTTGCCAAGGCAAATCCTGATTGGTCGGTGGCCCTTTTGCGCTACTTCAACCCGGTTGGGGCTCATGAGAGCGGTTTGATCGGTGAGGCACCTATCGGTATTCCCAACAATCTAATGCCCTATATCACTCAGGTTGCAAAAGGGAAACTGGAGAAATTAAGAGTTTTTGGCAATGATTATCCGACAGTGGACGGAACGGGCGTTAGGGACTATATCCATGTGGTGGATTTGGCGGTGGGACATGTAATGGCATTGGACAAACTCACAGCGGGCGTACATATATATAACCTGGGTACCGGGCAAGGGACAAGCGTGTTGCAGTTATTGAACGCCTTTGAGGAGGCGAATAATCTTAAGATACCTTATGAAATTACGGAGCGTAGATCAGGGGATATTGCCGAATGTTATGCCGATGCCGGCAAAGCCGAAAGAGAGCTAGGCTGGAAGGCAAAACTTGGCATAAGAGAGATGTGCAGGGATGCATGGAATTTTGAGAAAAATTACGAAATGGCAGGGGGATTTGCCTAATGGCGAGCTGCGGTTTTTCTGTGCAATCTGATAGGACTAATAACTAATGTGGCAGGAACGATAACCAATTCGACAGGACAGACAAATTTTTTTGTTAATTTTTTAGATATCGACAAAATTTTTTTGTCCAGATATGATTCGGATGTATAACATATAAGTAACAGGGTGGGTATAAAGGGGGAATATCATTGATGAAAGTATCTAAAGCAATCATTCCGGCGGCAGGGCTCGGGACCAGATTTTTACCTGCGACAAAGGCACAACCGAAAGAGATGTTGCCCGTGGTGGATAAACCTACATTACAGTATATAATTGAAGAAGCTATAGAATCGGGCATAGAGGAGATACTTATTATTACCGGGAGAAATAAATCGTCCATAGAAAATCATTTTGACAGATCTGTGGAATTGGAATTTGAGCTTGAAAAATCCGGAAAAACTGAATTGTTAAAAGAAGTGAGGAAAATATCCAATATGGTGAATATTCACTATATTCGCCAGAAGGAACCTAAAGGTTTGGGACATGCCATTTATTGTGCAAAGAGTTTTATCGGGAAAGAGCCCTTTGCAGTATTGTTGGGTGATGATATTGTCTATAACGAAAAGCCTTGCCTGAAGCAAATGATAGAGGTTTATGATCAATATAAAACCACTATATTAGGTGTGCAGGAAGTAGCGGATGAAGATGTAAACAGATATGGCATAGTGGATGCCAGATATATCGAAGATAAAATATATAAGGTAAGGGGATTGGTAGAAAAACCTTCACAGAAGGAGGCGCCTTCCAATATTGCTATCCTCGGAAGATATATCATCAATCCCGCCATATTCGAAATTTTGGAACGTACCAAACCCGGGAAAGGTGGAGAAATCCAGCTCACGGACGGATTAAAAGAATTAGCACAAAAAGAGGCAATGTATGCTTATGTATTTGAAGGAAGAAGATATGATGTGGGCGATAAGCAGGGATTTTTAGAGGCTACTGTTGAATACGCCCTGAGGCGCGAAGATTTAAGAGACGAGTTTCTCAATTATTTAATTAAGACTATAGAAAAGGAAGCAGAAAGTTTACATACATATGAAGCTACTTTAACCCCAAAATAGGAACCAAGAAGATGATGCAATTAACGCCGGTAGGGATAGTAGATTGAAAGGCTTAAGAAACAGGAGGATGCCACAGTGATGTAGAAGGCTATCACTTTAGCAACGGAAGGTTCATAGGAAAAATGGTGTAAGTATTATTAATTTTACTTTAAATTCAGTGCGGTTGGGGTATGATATACTATAAAGATATATAATATAGGTAATATTTACATATTAGGAGGTAAATTTATGCAATCTATTGCACTGAAAAATTATAATAGTTGGCTGAACGGGCCTTATTTCGACGAAGCTACAAAACAGGAATTGTGGGAAATAAAGGGCAATAAAGAAGAGATAGAGGAAAGATTTTATAAAGAATTAGAATTTGGCACTGCGGGGCTCAGAGGGATTATAGGAGCGGGAACCAACAGAATAAATAAATATATAATCAGAAAAACAGCGCAAGGTTTGGCAAACTATATAAAGGCTAAGGGCCGGGAAACAAAAGAGCGCGGTGTAGTCATTGCATATGATTGCAGAAGGATGTCCGGGGAATTTGCAGAGGAATCCGCTTGTGTCTTTACAGGAAACGGGATAAAAACATATCTTTTCAACGACCTGAGATCGACACCGGAGCTGTCTTTTGCCATAAGGTATTTAAATTGTATTTCCGGTGTGGTGGTTACGGCAAGCCACAATCCTCCGGAATATAACGGGTATAAAGTATACTGGGAGGACGGTGCGCAGATAGCAACGGACAGGGCCGGGGCGATTACGGACTCAATAGCATCTATTGATGATTTTGGAA
>JALNXC010000096.1 GCA_023230535.1 Alkaliphilus sp.
AGGGATAAATATTTAATTGATGCAAACGTATTTATGACTGCTCACAGACAACTGTATCCATTTGACCTTGCCCCAGGTTTTTGGAAGCAATTAGTTGAAAAAGCATCAAATAGAATCGTAATAATTGAAAAAATTCAAAACGAGATACGAAAAGGGCAGGATCTGCTATTTGAATGGTATGAAAAGGAATGTGGTAATTTTACAGTACTAGGGATACCTACTCCGGAAGTGATAATGGCATATAGAACAATAATAAATTCGGTAAATGGCGATGAGCAGTACTGGCCATCAGCAAAGATGGAATTTGCTTCATCTGCAGATTTGTGGTTATGTGCATATGGACTAGTACAAATTTCCGTAAATTCGTACCCAATAGGGTAATAATAGATATATAGGCATATTTATACAGTACAGGATATAACAACCAGTAAATTATTATATAAATTGGGTTATTATAGTTTATATGAGAAAGTTAATTGATAAAATAAGACTAAATAGAGAACAAAGGGAAAAACTGATAAAGACAGTTAAAGCACAAAAATCCGAACAACGAGAGGTATTAAGGGCAAATATAATTCTTCTATTATGGGAAGGGAATGATGAAAACGAAGTAGCGAATCAACTTGGTATAAATATTAAAACTGTTCGGAAATGGAGAGATAGATTTCATGACAAAGGTATTGAAGGACTTAAAGACAGCCCTCGTTCGGGAGCACCAACAACCTTTACCGTTTTGCAAAGATGTGAAATTATTGCTATTGCTTGTGACTGTCCCGCAAATTATGGCTATGATACACATAATCATTGGACCGGCAAGATACTTACAGAGGCAGCAAATAAAACGATTGAAGATCTTTCCATAAGCGAATCCAGTGTAAGAAGGACCCTTCAGATGAATGATTTGAAACCCCACAAGTTCAGGATGTGGCTGCATAGTAAAGACCCTGAATTTACAGAAAAGGTTAATGATATAGTTGATTTATATATGAATACACCCGAAGATGAAGTGGTTATCTGTGTAGATGAAAAGACAGGAATGCAAGCCACCGAAAAAGTCACAGAAACCGTACTTCCTAAACCGGGTATATTAGGCAAATATGAATGTGAATACATCCGCCATGGTACCCAGTCCCTAATTGCTGCATTTGATATAAAGACCGGTAATATTATTGCTGAGTGCGGTGATACAAGAACCGCGGAGGATTTGCTGGTACTAATGGAGAAAGTAGCCGAAGTTTATACTGATGATAAAAAAATCCATGTAATATGGGATAACCTTAATACCCATAAAGATGGACCTACTAAACGATGGACCTTATTCAACAAAGAACACAAAAACAAATTTGAATTTCATTTCACACCAAAACATGCATCATGGGTAAACCAGATAGAAATATTTTTTTCAATATTGCATAGGAGATGCCTAAAATTATCAAGTTTCAAATCAAAAGCAGGATTAAAACAAATGGTAATGAAATTTATCAGACTTTGGAATGATGAAGAGGGACATGCTTTTAATTGGACATTTAAAGGTTATCCAATGCAAAGTGTAGAAAAGGAGATTGCGTAAAATGCCTGAAAATCCTTTAAAATGGACTTGTGAAATTATAGAAAAAAAATTAAAGGCAGAAGGATATAATTATTTAAAAACTGCCGCAAGAGGAGCCCATATTATTATTTATACTGAGGAAAATGGAGAAAAGATCAACCGTTCCAGGCTAACAAAATTAAAAGGTGATAAATTTATGCTTGGAATGGCCGACCACAGGGGAAAATGGGAACCTACCCCTTATGAAGGCAGTATAACAGAACTTATTTCTATGCTTGTAGGGCAGTTTCCATGGGTTTTGGCAAAGTGGTAGACCTTTCCTTTTAGGAACGAATTTACGGAAATCTGTACTAGTCCGAACAGTTTTAAAATATATCGTATATTACCGATAGCCCATTTGGGTTGTAACTGGTAAACTAAAGTTGACACATTTTGATAAATAAGATTTTACACGATTTGCCTGATATTGTAAATAGTCATCAAAATAACTGGAAATTTTCATTCCATTTATTTGTAGAATTAAACTAGTTTTTATTCATAAACAGACCGGCACCCCCCTCTCCCCCATGGGCGGAAAAATAACATATTGCCTATTGATAGAACTAGTATTAGCCCTTAGTATAATATCCGAGGATATTATACAGAAAGGGGCACCAAAGATTGAAAAGAGAAAAAGGATGGAAAATGTATACCGATATACAATATTTAAAAGAGAAAGGACTCAACAAATCACAGATTGCAAGAAGTTTAGGCATCAGCAGGCCCACCTTAAACAAATATTACGATATGGATGCTGATGAATACAACAACCGATTAGAGGGGATGCAAAACAGAAGCAAAAAACCTGATAAATATCATGACGAAATACTGGCTTGGCTAATAGAATATCCCGATTTGTCCGGAGCACAAATATACGATTGGCTGGAGGAAAGATACAAGGAACTTGATTTTTCTGAAGGGACCTTAAGAAATTATGTAAGAGCTATGCGAGAAGAGCATAATATTCAAAAAAGGACCTCCGCCAGACAATACGAATCAGTAATAGACCCGCCTATGGGCAAACAAATGCAGGTGGACCTCGGACAAAAATGGGTATTCAAAAAAGACGGAACCAGAGTTCTACTATACGTAATATGCTTTGTGCTTTCTAATTCACGTTACAAATATTGTGAGTGGCGGAACAGACCGTTTAATACAACCGATTTAATCAAAGTACACGAAAATGCATTTGAGTATTATGGCGGTATACCTGAAGAGATTGTTTATGACCAAGACAGCCTAATACTGACAAGCGAGAACCATGGGGATTTAATCTATACACATCAGTTTGCAGGCTATATACAAAAACGTAAATTCAAAATTTATATGTGCAGAAAAGCCGACCCGGAATCCAAGGGACGCATAGAAAATGTAATAGGCTTCATTAAAAATAATTTTGCACATAATCGAGTATTCCACAATATAGACAAATGGAACGAAGAGGCTTTGGCTTGGCTGGACAGACGAGGGAACGGCAAACTCCACAAAACAACAAAGAAAATACCGGCTGAGGTATTTATGGAAGAACGCAAACACCTAAGACCGGTTACAGAAAAAGTATTAACAAACTCTACTGGTATAAGTATAACCTATCGAGTAAGAAAAGACAATACCATTGCCATTGGCGGGAATAGATACTCAGTCCCGGTGGGTACCTATAAAGGGCCGTATACCACCGTAAGAGTTCGCAAAATAAACAATGAATACATTATCATACTACACCTTGAAAATGATGAAGAATTGGCACGACATAAGATTCCACCGTCCAAAGGGACAACTTGTTAAGAATAAAAATCATACCCGGGATAGAACAAAGAATATTGCCGTCCTAACGGAAGAAGTGGTTTCAATGTTCCCCGACGGATTAGCTGTTAAGACCTTTCTTGAAGGCATTAAAACGGATAAGCCTAGATACATAAGAGACCAGCTGCAGCTTATTAAAGAAACAATCAAAGAAGAGTGTCCGGGTGTTATTAATAAAGCCCTGGACTTTTGCACAAAAAACAATCTCTACAGTGCTATAGATTTTAAAGATGCCATAGCCCATTATTCTAAAGAAAAACAATATCAGGCGCCACAAAAAGAATCTTTTAAAAAATCTTTTACGGTTATACCGGTATCCCCGGATAGCTTAGAAAGAATCAAAGCCAAGCCCCAAATCAGAGATATTAAAGAATATGCAGATATATTTAAAAACAGATAACAAGTATAAAGTTTATGAGAGGAGAACAAATTGTGTCTACTGCGGACAATATTAAAGAAATGCTAACAAACACCAGGCTTTGTCATTCAGCAACGATCTTGGATGAAACCTTAAAGGACGCTACTGATAAAGCATTATCATATGAAAAGTTCTTAGAATCCCTTCTTAAGCAAGAAATTAAATACAGGGAAGAGAAAAGATTTGAAAGATTAATGAAACAAGCAAGTTTTCCTCAATATCAAACACTTGATGAGTTTGATTTAACCGAACAGAAATCTTTAAGCAAAAGACAACTTAATCAATTAAGAGAGCTTGCCTGGATTGAGCAGGGTTTTAATCTAATCCTGCTTGGCCCGCCGGGTGTAGGTAAAACTATGCTATCAATCGGATTAGGCATACATGCCATACAAAACGGCTATAAAGCTATTTTTACTACAATGCACGACCTCTTGTATCATCTTAAAACACAGGAAATTGTAAAGAGTGCAAAAAACCGTATTAAACGCATGACAGACGCTGATTTAGTTATTATTGACGATTTAATGTTTATGGCCATAGAAAAACATGAAGCAAATTTGTTTTTTCAATTTATCAATAGGCTTTATGGCCAAACATCAATCATAATTACATCTAATAAAGGACCTGAGGATTGGGGAGAGTTACTAGGTGACCCTGCTGCTTTTGTCAAGCGAAAAGTGTACCACCCTGCTAATCGAATTGTGTACCACTAAAAAATGTAAAATAAGTAAGGTTTTTATTATCTAAATATCCCTGTGTGGTTTTTCCTTGACTCGTTATTGTTCATTTGTGTAGCCGCTGATTAAAAAACCTTTCGTTTTGGTTCGAGACTAACTTGTGGTTGGCGCTGCACCGCTGTGTGAATCGCCGGGAGGGCGTAGCCCGACAGGCGATTCACACAGCGGTGTAGGTCGGGCTTGGTGCCTATATATAGCCTTGCTACCTAAAAAAATTTTTTCAAAATGCTTTTAGTCCTTATTTTATCAATTATTATGGGCCTTTGTTAATCATTTTTTTGTACCCTATATCTATAGCTTTCGCCATTAAATAGTATTATTTTACTATTATGAATCAATCGATCTAGTATTGCTGCTGTCATTCTTTCATCATGAAATATACTGGTCCATTCGGCAAATTCAAGGTTAGTGGTAATAATGATTGAACCTCTTTCATATCTTTCAGAAAAAATCTGGAACATTAGATGAGTGGTTTGGCGTGATAATTCAACGTATCCAAGTTCATCGATTATAATAATATCCACCTTTTTCAATTTATCCAAGAATTTACCTAGCTGGTATTCATCCTGCATTTCTATCAATATGTTTCCTAAATTTGCTGCGGTATAAAAGGCTACTGATTTTCCGGATCTACAGGCCTCTATCCCTAATGAAGTGGCAATATGACTTTTGCCGGTACCGGGGGCCCCTAAGAATAAAAGGTTTGTTTTGTCTTCGATATATTGATTATCTAATAAATCTGTTATTTCTTTTTTGGATAAATACGGGGCTTTGGAAAAATCAAATTGTTCTATTGTTTTTAAAGTGGGAAATTTAGCTTGTTTAATAAGTCTTTGAAATCGGCTGTTTTCCCTGACAATTATTTCTTGGTCCAATAGTACTTCTAGAAAAGAGTCGTATGTCCAGTCCTTTTCTTTGGCCTCGTTAATAATATGTTCGTAATGCTCGCTAACACCTGAAAGGCGACATAATTTAAGTTTTGCTTTTAGTTCGTCGGTCATCATTGTAAGCACCCCTCTTCTTTAATAAGATTGTTATAGGTTGTCAGCGGCAGATAACTTGTCTTAATATTGCTTATGTTAAGGGCATTTAAATATTCTTCTGCTAATGGCTGTGTACCGCCGGTACATTCTGTTTGGCAGCGTATAAGGCTTAGTACTGTTTGGTAGCTATACTGGCCCATTTCGTTCAGTTTTTTAAGGATTTTACCGATGGCATCCAATCCGTATTCTTCTGTTAGTTTCAGGATATCAATAAATTCTCTGGTTCCTTTTGAGTTTG
>JALNXC010000097.1 GCA_023230535.1 Alkaliphilus sp.
ATGAAATGGCTTAAAAAAGCAATTAATTTTTTATCCTAAAAGGTATGTAACAACAAACCCGGAAAGGGACAAATTGCTAGAAACTTTTTTTCATTTAATTAATAACTAAAAAACCGGTGCTTATATATGTAATAAACACCGGTTTATAAATCTATTGAAAAAAACATTATGCAATAATCGCAATAGTTAGAATCCTCCGCGAATCCCCACTACCATTTTTACCTGCCCAAATGGTGACGTCCGCCCGATATACATAATCGGATATCCCGGAATAGTCAACATGGGAGACATAAAAACGTTTATTGTGTCCAAGCATATTAGTATAATTAGTATGGCTATAGGTTTTAACCGTAGTCCATGAACCATTGCTGTATCTTTGAAGGCGTATGCTCAGTGCGCCAATTTCATCCATAATTCCAATACCTTGTACATCGAACCATAAGGAAGATAATTTCCCTTAAAAGAAGCCCAAGCAGTATGAATATCTGTAAATCTTCCGGTCGGATTCTCTTTTTCGCCTAGTTGAAAAGCAACCACTCTTTATCGTCACGTATATATCGTAGAGTTCCGATTTCAAGTCCTGTTCGGATATATCCCCTTGTGCTGTCGGACTGAAAAGTGCTTTCTAACGGTCGATACTCTCCGTAGGTATACGTCAGCATAGGAACATCGATATAACATGCCATGCCTCTGATGTCTTTTTCGACGTCATAATAACTGATTATGATAGTTTCTCCATCACTGCTAACATCCACGGCAGTCCCTTGACTTCCCTGAACACTGCCCTCTATACCGACAGCTTTTATGAAATCAACGGAAAATATTATCTCCTGCTTGTTTAGATCATAGCCGAATAGCCCAAAATCGCCGTGGAAAATTATTAGATCCGCGTTTTCAAAATCAATCTTGATTTCCACCCCCGGATTTACAGTTAAATCCAGATCATCAACTGTAATTTCCGAAAGCTTTGCTCGAATATCATCTTGCCCCGAATTGGTGTCGTAGCTCTGGGTCCGATTGCTACAGGCCACCATCCCCCCGATAATTATAATAGTAACGATTAAAGGTAAAAAGAATAGCCTACCCCGGTGCTTCGCTCTTATATCCAAAATATTTTGCATGTGTTTCTTTAACATTCTGTACCCCCCTCCGTATAATTTTCGTATAGCAATAAAGGTAGTGTCTGTATAAAATCTACCACCATTGAACTGTCGGTTGCTTGTCTCGTGGTAGTTCACTTATAGCCCATATTTGTTTCTATAAACCTTGTCAAATCTTAAATCTTCAATTTTATGAACCGGCCTTTCTTCATCAGGATAACCGATTGAGATAATAGATTCGACCTTTTTACCTTCGGGGATTCCCAATAAATCTCTTACATAGCCTTCCGACGTTATTTTATCATCATGGCCTCTTTTTCTGATCTGTATCCAACATGTGCCGAGGCCCAGAGACTGGGCTACCAGTTGAATAATAATTGATGCGATAGAAGCGTCCTCCACCCACACATCACTGACCTGTGGGTCTCCTAACACAACAAAGGCCAGAGGGGCATCTTTTAAAAATGCCGAACCTGAAACTTTGGCTTTTGACAATTTCTCGATTGTTTCCTTATCATCCACCACTATAAATTCCCACGAATAAAAGTTTCTGGAGGTCGGTGAAAGCAAAGCCGCTTGTATCAACTGTTCAATCTTTTCATCTTCAACCTTTTTATCTTTATATTTTCTGATGCTTCTTCTATTTTTCAATATTTCCAACATCATCTCTCATCTCCTTTTTTACCCCTCTATAAATTCAATCTGCCCTTTACAATTCCCATTAAAACATCCTTCTTATTTGCCTCCGGATTTTCCAACACTATTTCTAATAGTTCACCTAAAATCACACCTATTTGTTCTCCTTCAGGGACCCCCAATTTTATTAAATCGTATCCGTCGATTTCCAAATCTTTTACAGATAGGGGCTGTTTTTCATTTAATATTCTTTCAACTTCATTCTTTAATTTTAATATATCATCTATATTCATCTCATCCTCTGAAGCCAGAGCCCTTACATCCGCAATCTGCAATTTAAACAATCTATTTATATTATCCTGCCCCACCCTGTTGATAAATCTTTTTAAAGCTTTATCGGACAGATTTTTGTACCTGGACATATGTTCCTGGACCAAGATCATCACTTGTGCTATAGATTTATTATCATATTTTAATCTTTTCATCACTTTTTGCGCAATTTCCGCACCTTTTATACTGTGACCATAAAAACGTCCTATATATCTTCCGTCCAGGACAAAGGTTTCCGGCTTTCCTATGTCGTGAAACAATGCCGACAGTCTCAATATCAAGTCGGTTTCCGTATTGTCCACCACATCCAAAGTATGATCAAAAACATCTTTGCAATGATACGGATTGCGTTGATCAAATCCAACACATATATACAGCTCCGGCATTATATATTTCAAAAGACCGGTAGCGTTTAATAACCTGAACCCCCTGGAAGGTTCACGCGATAGTAATATTTCATTGAGTTCCTCTCTAATCCTTTCCGCACTGATATTTGCAATATTCCTGCATAGTTTTTTTATTGCATCAAAGGTATTTTGTTCCAGACTATATCCCAATTGTACCGCAAATCTTACACCCCTCAGCATACGCAGATAATCCTCTTCAAATCTTTCCAGGGGATCACCCACGCATCTTATTTTTTTATCTAAAATATCCTGAAGCCCGTCATAATGATCTACCAGCCCCACCCTGTCATTATATGCCATGGCATTGATTGTAAAGTCCCTTCTTCTTAAATCTTCCTTCAATTTTTCCGTAAATATAACCTTTTCCGGATGTCTGCCGTCTATGTAATCGCTATCAATTCTGTATGTTGTTATTTCATAATTTTCACCGCCGATAACCACTGTTACGGTTCCATGCTTAAATCCTGTAAGTATTATTTTGAATGAACTGAATATATGCAGCATTTCTTCGGGAAAGCAATTTGTGCATATATCCCAATCGTTTGGAATTAAACCCAATATACTGTCTCTAACACATCCGCCGACAATATATCCGGCACAACCCTCAAAATATAATATGGACAGTATCTTTTTTACATTTATCGGCATTTCAATCTTTATCTCAGATTTTTTCATTACTCCACATCCACATATGTAATTTTATTGCCACACCATTTAATATACCTTTGGAAATCATCATAACTTATGGTTACACTTGCAGTATTTATATTAGGATGAAAGGTGATTTTTCGCCTCGAATCTATATCTCTATCTATCAATACTTCTACTTCCTTATTTTTATCATTGATCAGTCCGAAGGGCGAAACCGCACCCGGGTCAAGCCCCAGGTGTTTTTCCAATCTTTCCGATGAGGCAAAACTCAATCTCGTGCTTTTAATCTGCCTGGCTAAACCCCTGGTATTGGTTCTTTTATCCGGTTCTGTTATCACCAAATAATGCTTGTCTCCCTTAGAATTTCGCAGAAATAAATTTTTGCAGTGTACGATATCGTCACCCTCCGTATTATATTTGTTTAGTTCTGCAATTGTATTCATAGCAGGATGTGTAAATTTATTATAAGAAATATTTAACATATCCAAAGTTTTATATACATCATCCATTTTTATCCTCCGTATTTTAAAATATACTATTCTTTAAATTCCTCTATATTGATCTATATGATTTTGATCTTTAAAAACCTTAGGTAAAAGGATCTTCCCCCTCAAATGTTGAGATAACTTCTCCTTGGTTGCATTTTTGTCCGGTTTAAAAAGAATAACATAATCAGAACGAAGTGCACCGTTGAACTGTCCCATTGTTACAATAGGATTATCGCAAAATGGACAGGATGTAGCATGGGAACATTATCTTCATTGGCAAATTAATGATAATCGGTGCATTTTACCTTAGTCTTCTTCTCTGTTCGCGGTTTAAACCCTCCGTTGATTTGTTAAACAACTCTGTCAATTCCTCGTTGAATTCTTTATATAAGGAGGGGTATTTCTTTTTAACCCGGAATACCGCATAAGCTATATCTTCTTTCATTTGTTCCATTTCTTCCATCATTTCATGAGGATAACTGTTTAAAAATTTTTTATAATATTCACTGTCGTAGTATTTCTCGACAAACATTTTATAAATTTTTATATAGATATATGGTATCAGTTCACGTTCCTTAAACAAACGTTCTAACTCCAACTCTAATTTAACGATTGGCTGTATTTTTTTCCTGCGTTCTTTGATAAGTATATCTCTTGGAAATATTTGGCCTGCTAATTGCATAAAAATATCTGCATCCCTGTAACGCGATACGTCTAAATAAGATTCCGCTTCACCTAATAAATCTTCCCTGAGTATGAAAAGTTCTTCCTCATCCACAATCGTTTTAGACAACTTTCGGATATAATTTTGAATCTTTGAAATATCTCCCCATTTTTCGAGCTCTATTCCGGTATTCAACCAACGTATTAACATATCTAAATCCTCGATCGTTAAGTTGTTGATGGGAGGTAAAACATATTTAAATTCTTCCCATGCATGTTGAAAATCTCTGGAACTTAAAAATGTCCTTATTCGAATTTCATGATATTGTTTTATATCCGTTATATGTTTCTTACCTTCTTCAAGTGCGGTAAACGCTTCATCGTGGTATCCGTTTGAATAAAGCATGGTAAACTTAATGAACATAATATATTGTTTTTCCTCAACATCACTTTCTTCTATAGCCCTATCTATGACATCATAAAATTTTTCAGTATCTTCCATATCCAAAAATAATTCTGCCTGTGTCAGCCTGACAGGAATATTATCCGGATCTATTTCCAACACATAATCTATCAATTCTTTGGCTTTTTCGAATTCCCCCATTGACATGGAAGACATGACTTCTTCCATAATCTTCTCAAGCTTTTCACCATATTTACGCCGCATATCATATTGTTTGCGTTTGTTGACATCCCTCAATATTTCATACGCTCGCCTGATTTCCTGGAATTCTTCCGGATGAGTCTCCGGCGGAAATTGTTTCAATTTTTCAATATATTTTTCCTTTATCCTTCCTTGTCCTATATTGGATCTGGTTCCTAATATTTTGTAAAGATTTTCGATTTTTCCCTTTTTCCTGTTTCTCTTTCTGGAAAAAAATTCTCTTTCCATCTTTTCAGCCCCTATAATGTAAGTTCTATTATAAAATCTACTATATCTTCAATCTTATCCAGCACATCATTTTCATTTTCTATTGCCTCCCAAAGACTTTGAATCAATTTATCAGCCCGCTTTTGCTGTTTCTTATTCATAGTCTTTTTTAGCTCGTCCAATTGCTCTATATAAGTGTTTGCTTCCTCAACCAGGGATTCCCATGACTGCTCATTATCAATGTCCTCCTTGTCGATATCTTCATCTAAATAAACAAGGTCATTCCAATTTTCAAATTCTTCGTCCCCCGAATCATGAATAGACTCTATTTTTTCCATACTTTCTTCAAAACTTTTTTGTGAATCACGGTTTAACGCATCCTGAACCGTCACTGTCATATCCTCTCCTGTTGAAACACATTTAGCTTGGACTTCCAATATTCCATTGAGGTTATATCTAAATTTAACTTCTATGACTTCTTCCCCGGCCCTATTAGGCGGAATACCCTCCAATAAAAATTCACCTAACTTGTAATTATTGCTGACCCATTCATGCTCACCCTGGTATATCTCTATAGATACCTCTGTTTGTCCGTTATGCGTGGTAGTAAAATTTTCACTCTTAGTAACAGGTATTGTCGTATTTTTAGGTATAATTACGGCAAAGCCACCGGGCCTCAA
>JALNXC010000098.1 GCA_023230535.1 Alkaliphilus sp.
AGGTTTTTTCTTTCCTTTTTTCAAGTTGATTGGAATGGCATACAATGAATCTGTATTTGTTTCCGTAGAGCTTATCTTCAAAGTTTTGGGCTTTATATTCTGCTGTGTCTACTTTGTTGCTAAAGGTTCCAACCGGTTCCCAATTTTCCGGTTCTTCATTGCTGTCTTCATAAGCACCATATACACTCTTAGAGGTTGTATCGGCATGTATACCGGTTACAGGAATATTAAATTCGTTTATACTTACCATAGCTGTTTCTGTCATAATCTTTTTGGGTCCTATTTCAATGGGTCACAATGGGTCACGGGGACAGGTTCCTTGACCCATAGGTGGCCCATGGGGACAGGGCCTTTGGTCCTTTTCATGAGCGGTAAATAATTTGTTTGGGTCCGATACGGACCAAGAGACCTGTCCCCACGAACCACTCACGAACCACTCACCCTCAGCTGTTTCCCACAAATCATCTGTTTTCTGTCCTGTATTTAGCGTTCCGGTCTCCCGCCTCGCACCTCCGGTCTCCAGAATAGGACAGGGCCTTTGGTCCTTTTCAGACTTATTCCTACGAACCATTCGCAGTCATTCTATTTTCGTGCCCCACTTTTTATTGCCAATTTAGGCAGATAGTGCTAAAATATAAACAGCGATGTAGGCAGCTCAATAGGTTTTCTTGCTTTAAAGAGGGGTGATATTTTGGCGAGGGTGGCTAGGGAGAAGAGCGGTACAGGGATATATCATGTTATGCTTCGGGGCATTAATCGACAAACTATATTTGAAGATAACCAAGACCGGGTTAAATTTCTCGAAACATTGGAAAGATATAAAGACGCTTGCGAATTTGAACTTTATAGTTATTGTTTAATGGATAACCACGTGCATTTATTGATGAAAGAAACTGTTGAATCTATTTCCAGAACAATCAAGCGCATATGTTCTAGTTATGTACATTGGTATAATGCAAAGTACGAAAGATGTGGCCACCTTTTTCAAGAAAGGTTTAAAAGCGAGGTTATCGAGACCGATTCCTATTTTTTAACGGTTCTTCGTTATATACATCAAAATCCGGTAAAAGCAAAAATCGTAAAGACAGTAGCGGAATATAAATGGAGCAGTTATAAAGAATATATTGGAAAATCACGGTTTGTAGATGTTAATCTTGGATTTAATTATTTTTCCAAGGATCGATTAAAGGCCATTTCTTTGTTTATAGAATTTATGAATCAGGATAATGATGATCAATGCCTGGACATTGTAGAAAAGATAAAGTTAAGTGATGAAGAAGTAAGAGAGCATATTCGTAAACTCGGAATATTAAGTCCCACTTCATTTCAACAGCTTGATAAGGACAAAAGGGATTGTGCTTTAAGTCGGCTAAAAGGGCTAGAGGGTGTGACTGCCAGACAAATTGCAAGAATAACGGGCATATCCAAAAGCGTTGTAATCCGGGCATAAGATGGGTCATGAACAGGTCACAGGGATAGTTATTCACGGGACTTTTTCAGCAGTTTCAACCTGTTCCCAAGACCCATCTAACAGAGCGGAAAAGCGAGGGGAGTACACATGGCGTCTGTGGTTCAAAGTTTTTCTATTAAAGGTGTAGATGGATATGTTGTAGAGGTTGAAATAAAAACCATTTCCGGACAACCCATGTTTTCTATTGTCGGGCTGGGTGATACGGCTGTAAAGGAATCCAAGGAAAGGCTGGAAGCGGTTCTAAGCCATAAGGATTTTGATTTTCCTCAGCAAAAGATAGTTATTAATCTAGCCCCTAGCAATCTTAAAAAGAGAGGTTCCCATTTTGATCTGGCCATGGCTATCGGACTTCTTATGGAAACAAATCAAATAAGGCCGAAGGAAATTAAAAAATATGGGTTTATAGGGGAGTTATCCCTAAATGGTTGGTTGAGACCATGCATTGGAGTTCTTCCTATGGTAATGGCGGCAAAAGAGGCAAATGTTAAAGATATAATAGTTCCGGTAGGAAATATGAAGGAAGCCGGTTTTGTAAAAGGTATAAATATATATGGGTTTTCCAAATTGAAGGAAGTAACAAATTTTTTAGAGGGTAAAGAACCATATCGGGTTCCTGTAATCGAGGATGAAAAAATTAAGGAATCAGATCCGTATTCTATAGATTTTAGAGATGTGCAAGGACAGGACGCTTTAATAGAATATATAGTGGTGGCAGCATCCGGAGGGCATAATATGCTTATGATCGGGGTGCCCGGTTGCGGCAAATCTATGATAGCTAAAAGGGTACCTACTATACTTCCAAATATGACGGAGGAAGAGGCCCTAGAAGTAACTAAAATATATAGTGTTGCCGGCCTTTTAAAAAATAGGGGGAGCCTTATAGAACATAGGCCATTCAGATCGCCTCATCATAATGCTTCCACTAATGCCCTGATAGGTGGAGGAAACAACGCCATGCCCGGCGAAATTTCTTTGGCCCATAATGGGGTACTCTTTTTAGATGAGATAGCGGAATTTAATAGAAAAACTTTAGATGGGCTGCGACAGCCCATGGAAGATAAGAAGGTCACCATATCAAGAGTTAATTATACTAATACCTATCCGTCTAATTTTATGTTGGTTGCCGCGATGAATCCATGTTCGTGTGGTTATCATGGAACCGATAGGTGCAGATGTAATGATTATGAGGTACTAAAATACAGACAAAAGGTATCCGGACCTATTTTAGATAGAATGGATATACAGAAACATGTTCAACCTGTTGATTTTATGGAGCTTTCGGGTTATAAAATGGGGAAAACATCTAAAGGACTCAGGGAAAGGGTTGAAAGCGCAAGGAAAATTCAACAGAAGAGGTATGAAAAAATAGAATATATTAACTGTAATGCCCAAATGACACCGGCCTTAATAAAAGAATATTGTGGTCTTGAAGTTGAAGGAGAAAGGCTATTGAGGTTAGCTTACGATAGATTTCAATATAGTGCTAGGACTTTTCATAAGTTTTTGAAGGTTGCTAGGACCTTTGCCGATATGGAGGTCTCAGAAAATATAAGGAAAAAGGATATAGCAGCAGCTTTGCTAGCTAGGGATTTAGATAAAGAGCAAGCAAATATGTTGGTAATATAGGTGAATGTTATGCTTTATTATATTTGGCTTACTACTATAAAAGGAATCGGACCCATATCTCAAAAAAATCTCCTTAAATATTTTAGAACTCCTGAGAATATATTCAGGGCTAATGAGAAAGAAATTAAAAATGTAGTCGGAATAGGAGATACATTATTCGGGTTTATAAGGGGAAAAAATTTAGACGATGCCCAAATAATATTAGATAAATGCGATAAATTAAACATAAAAATTCTTACTTACAATGATGAATTATATCCGGAGAGGGTAAAGGAACTTGCTAGTTCACCCATAGTTCTTTATTATAGAGGCACTATAAGAAGAAATGCTATGGGTGTTGGCATAGTAGGTTCTAGAAAATGTACGGATTATGGAAAGGAAGTTGTGAAGGAAGCGGTTACATATTT
Source organism: Alkaliphilus sp. (assembly GCA_023230535.1). Taxonomy (GTDB): domain Bacteria; phylum Bacillota; class Clostridia; order Peptostreptococcales; family Natronincolaceae; genus JAAZJW01. Next base: position 3,505 of record JALNXC010000098.1, read on the forward strand.
GGCGGAAAATGATATTACCGTGATAAGCGGTATGGCAAAGGGAATAGATGGATATGCCCATACGGCATGTCTTATGGCAAATGGCTATACATTGGCATTCCTAGGAAATTCGGTTGATATATGTTATCCGAAGGAGCATGCAAGATTGATGGATAGTATTGTAGAAAACGGAGCAGTTATTTCGGAATACCCCCCTACAACCGGAGTAAGGGCAGAACATTTTCCTAGGAGAAATGCGATTATTAGCAGTTTTAGCAATAAGCTCTTAGTAGTTGAAGCAGCCCACAAAAGCGGGGCATTGATAACGGCCCGGTGTGCAAAGGAATTAAAAAGGGAAGTATATGCGGCTCCTAATAGTATTTATAGCAAAAATTCTTACGGTGCCAATAGGCTTATAAAAGGAGGGGCAAAGATTTATTTAAAACCAAGCCAGCTTTTGGATAATCCGGGAAAAGATATTTTTGACGGAATTATAGAAAAGGCTAAAGATAACAATCATAAAAAAGAGGAGAATGCCTTAGAAACCTTAGATGCCGGGCAAATGATATATTCTCCTATGGAAATGAAAATATTGGATTTTGTAAAAGATAATCCCAAAACCTTAGGTCAGATTGCCGACCATTTAAATTGTAATGAGGTAGAAATATTAGACATAATTTCGATATTGGAGATAAGCGGAGATATACGAACCTTGCCCGGAGGAAAAATTTGTTGTGAGGGTTGAAAGGGAAGGTCACGAGGAGGGCCATGGAGACAGGAGGGTCACGGGGACAGGTTCCTTGACCCACTATTAAATACCAAATTGGGAGAATCGGCCAATCGGGGTTGGTTCTCCTTTTTTCGCTTATCTATCTGTCGTTCTTGCCGCCCGCTTGCCACCATTCTCACCGTTCTCCGTCTTGTTTAACTCTCTACCCCCACCGCTCGCCTGCCAACCGGCCACTTTATTTTCTGTCGTTGTCCCTCATCTCTCCTTTAAAAATCAACAAAAACTTATTTAAGCAATATGAATTTATGGTATAATAAAAATGAAATGGAGGCGGTGTATCAAAATGTTTTATGAAACAAGGCCACAGGCCTATGATGAAACAATTAAACTTTTAGAAAAGAAAGATTATAGAGGGATAGCAGAATTTATACTGCCTTCAATAAAAGATGCAAAAAAAGTTTCTTTGGAACATACCCAATTATCCGTTCCGGATATGAGAGATATGGATTTTTTAGCAAAGATCAATATAGATCCGGAAGACTTTATTTTACATATAGAATTTGAAACAGCATATAGAAGTAACAACGAAATGGTGAAGAGGATGCTAAGGTACTATACTTATATAAAATGGCACAATGATCTGCCAATATATCAGGTACTTGTAGTGCTGAAGAAACCAAAAAATGTGAGGAACATCCAAGACTGTTTTGAAAGCAAGGTCCAAGATTTAGATATTTTAAAATACAAATATAAAGTAATCAAGGTATATGAAATAGACAAAAACGAGATACTAGAGGAAGAAAAGATTGTACTATATCCACTCAGGGTATTTATGAAATACGAAGAAAAAGCGGAAGAAGAACACATACAAGAATGTTTAAAGGCGGTAGAAGACCTGGAAGATAAGGACTATTATTATTTGACAGTACAATGTATAAAAAAACTTTACAAAGGTAGTGAATATGAAGTCTATGTAAAGGAGGAGATTTTGATGCAATCAGTATTATATCAGGAGCCTTTTGATAAGGGTAAAAAAGAAGGCAAAAAAGAAGGCAAACTAGAAGTAGTAAGAAATGCTTTAAAAGAAGGTACGGAAATAGATTTAATTGCAAAACTTACAGGATTATCGAAAAAGGAAATAGAGAAGATAGCTGAGGAAACTAAGTAAGAAGGGTCACGGGAAGGGACACGAAGGGACACGGGGACAGGTTCCCCGACCCACAATTAAATACTAAACTAGGAGAATCGGCCAATCGGGGTTGGTTCTTCTTTTTCGTTCGCCTGCTGTCCATTTGCTATTCATCCCTCGCTTTATCGCCACTCACCACTCTCAACCGTTCATCGTTCAAATCGCTGCTTTCCGTCCGGTGGTTCTAGGGACAGTGACCCATCATTAGGTGGCCCATGGGGACAGGGCCTTTGGTCCTTTTCATGAGCGATAAATAATTTGCTTGGGGCCGATACGGACCAAGAGACCTGTCCCCACGAACCACAACAAAAACTTATTTAAGCAATATGAATTTATGGTATAATAAAAGTGAAATGGAGGCGGTGTATCAAAATGTCTTATGAAACAAGGCCACAGGCCTATGATG
>JALNXC010000099.1 GCA_023230535.1 Alkaliphilus sp.
GCCTGTCCGGCCAATAGCCGGGATATCCGATATCTAAATTTTGGAGATCAGAGTGCCGGAGATCAGGGTGCCGGAGCTTTATCAAGGAAGGCATAAAGTTTTTCTAAATAGGTCCGGCTTACCGGCATACAGATATCCGATATCTAGAAAGGCGACATAGCCAAGTGGTAAGGCAGAGGTCTGCAAAACCTTTATTCCCCAGTTCGAATCTGGGTGTCGCCTCCAAAATGCGCCTATAGCTCAGCTGGATAGAGTGTCTGACTACGAATCAGAAGGTCGGGAGTTCGAATCTCTCTGGGCGCACCATTAGGTGATTGAAGCATGCGAAAGTGGCTCAGTGGCAGAGCATCGCCTTGCCAAGGCGAGGGTCGCGGGTTCGAATCCCGTCTTTCGCTCCATTTACTAAAAGCTGGAGCCGAAGGTCCCGACTGTTGGCCGGGAAAATTTATTGATGAGCCGGTATCCGATCTTTAATTATGGTGGGTGTAGTCAAGTGGTTAAGACACAGGATTGTGGCTCCTGCATCCGTGGGTTCGAATCCCATCACCCACCCCATACTGGAAGCCGGAGGTCAGAAATTGGAGTGCCGGAGGTTTATAAAGAAAGACATAAAATTTAAAAAAAGAACTAACCTATTGGCAAATTAATATTTGGTTTTTAATCTGGCTTGCTGGCAAACCGAAATCCGATTTCTAGTTGGGATATAGCCAAGTCGGTAAGGCAACGGACTTTGACTCCGTCATTCCGCAGGTTCGAGTCCTGCTATCCCAGCCACATGACCCATTAGCTCAGTCGGTAGAGCACCTGACTTTTAATCAGGGAGTCCCGCGTTCGAGTCGCGGATGGGTCACCAATTGAGATGTGAGATGTGGGAAGCGAGATGTGAGAATTGAGAAGCCGGGAAATATCCTTTTTGATTTCCCATCTCTCGTTTCTTATCTCTCGCCTCTAAATTTGGAGAGGTGTCCGAGTGGCTTAAGGAGCTGATCTCGAAAATCAGTGACTCTGGAAAGAGCCGTGGGTTCGAATCCCGCCTTCTCCGCCATTTTAAATGTCCGGGTGTAGCGTAGTTTGGAAGCGCACATGGTTTGGGACCATGGGGTCGGGGGTTCAAATCCCTCCACCCGGACCAAAAATATAAATTATGTTTATAAAATAAAATGGGCCTTTAGCTCAGTTGGTTAGAGCATCCGGCTCATAACCGGCAGGTCCGGGGTTCGAATCCCTGAAGGCCCACCATTACAAGCCCAGATAGCTCAGTCGGTAGAGCAGAGGACTGAAAATCCTCGTGTCGCTGGTTCGATTCCGGCTCTGGGCACCAAAAAAATGACTTACATACTAATAATATGTAAGTTTTTTTGACGACCTGATTCATTTTTCTAATAAACTATTTCATTGAAATATTTTTTTGAATATAATTCTGAGCAGTTCCCCGATTAAATCAATATTGAATTTATTAACGCATTTCAAAATCATAAAATTGTTATGGAAGAACTTATCATTATAGTAATCGCTTATGCTAAAATGAAATTTTGATAAATCAAAATTATCTAAATTTATATAGTTACATTTTTCTCCGGTAATTAAATGTCCCTCATATAAAGGCATTATAAAATCAAACCGCCCCTTATTTGAATACCATTTAAATTGAAAATTTGAATCATAATGTATGACATCAAAAATATTATCAAATTTGGAAGTCTGTCCATTGATGTGCAGGGCTCCTTTTTTAATTGATATATCTTTGGGATAGAATGTAAATATAATGTTTTTCAAATTATAATTGATCACAATGTCTTTTCCCATTAATTCGTATTTATCAATGGAAATATGATCAAAAATTGAGAGCAGTTTATTTAAATAATAAACATCTTCGTAATTATGAAGCAGGATAGTTTTTTCAATACCGGGGGAGGGATGTTTTACATACTTATTATAGAGCAATACGCTATCTTTTCCGCTGATGGTATCTTTTCTATTGATACCTAAAAATTTTTCTATGGTTTTCAGTTTGAAATTTTCCACAGGTAATTGTTTTTTTTCTTTCCTTATGCATTGTAAGATGTCAATGTGTTTAATATTATCAAAATTCCATTGCAAATTATTATATTCAAAACGTTTTTTTAAAAATGGGATATCAAAAGATGCCCCATTATAAGTGATAACATAGGAAAAATTATTAAAAATATCACAAAATTCATGTAATATACAGATTTCTTCATCAGGATTTTCCGCAAAAAATTGTTTTAAAATTATAATATTATTAATTTTATATAAAATTCCGATTAAAATAATCTTATGATATTTTCTGTTAAGCCCGGTTGTTTCGATATCTAGTACGCAATATTCTTCCGGATTAAATATTTCCGCTAAATCTTTAGGCAGTGCGATCGTATCATATATTTTAAATGTTTTAATTTTCATGACATCCTCCTGACTTTGTTTCACTGAATATAATATCAAAAACCAGCCGATGAATCAAAAATAAAGTAATATTAACTTGGGCAAATTTTATTATATTTGTTATAATAAAATAGCATATTATAAATTTTGAGGTGCATTATGACAAAGTTATATTTAGAAGAATTGAATGAACAGCAGTTGGAGGCCGTTAAACATTTCAAGGGGCCTTGTATGGTATATGCGGGGCCGGGCTCCGGAAAAACCACTGTGATTGTTCATAGAGTGGGACATCTGATTGAAAATTATAAAGTGGAACCTAATAGAATTTTAGTTATATCTTTTACGAGAGCGGCCGCGGATGAAATGAAATTGCGATTTGAATCAAATTATGGTTGGTTATTTGATAGAAGAAAAAATGTTACTTTCGGAACTTTTCATTCTGTATTTTTTAGAATTTTAAGATCGTATTACAAGTATGATTTGGGCAATATTTTAAACGAGCCTGATAAATACAATATTATTAAAAAGATTATAAAATTTCTCGGGACCGAAAATTATTTAGATGATGAATTTATAAAAGATATAATATTGGATATAGGCTTGTATAAGAGCAACATATTAGATAGGGAGAGTTTTGTCCCCGGTTCATTGTCGGAAGATGACTTTGATAAAGTGCTATTTTTGTATGAGAACTATAAAGATGAACATAATAAAATTGATTTTGATGATATGCTGACTAAATGTTATGAATTGTTGATCGGCGAGCCTGTGGTTTTACAGAAAATAAGAGATATATATGAATATATATTGATAGACGAGTTTCAAGATATTAACAGCGTTCAATTTGAAATAATTAAATTACTATCAAGTCCCGGTGAAAATTTATTTGTTGTGGGCGATGATGATCAATCTATCTATGGTTTCAGAGGGGCTAATCCTAATTTTATATTAGAATTTGATAAGATATATAAAAATGCAAAAAAAATTATACTTAATTTGAATTATAGGTCGCAAGAAAATATAATTGATACTGCCAACAGGCTTATAAGCAATAATGATTTTAGGGTGAAAAAAACCATATTATCAACTAAAGAACCCGGGATAGAGGTCCAATTTTTTAGACCTGAAAACCGTGAATCAGAGAATAAATGCATAAGTGAACTGATCAATAATTTGATCGGGGAAGGCTATAATTATAGTGATATAGCTATAATATATAGGACTAATATATTATCAAGTTTTATTGTAGATTCTTTTTTAGATAATAATATCCCCTTTGTTTCTAAAGAAAGGATATATAATATATATGAACATTGGATGTCTAAAGATATAATTTGTTATTTAAAATCAGCATTGAATATAAATGATAGAGATGCATTGAAAAGGATAATCAATCGGCCTACAAGATACATAACCAACAAGGCAAAAATGGCAGCTGATGAATACCATAAAGACTATATTACCTCTTTAAAAGTTAAGGGGGATTTAATGCCCTATCAGATTACTCATTTAGACAGACTGGAGACAGATTTAAATACTATAGCTCATCTGGATACAACTGTCGCAATCAATTATATCAGAAGGAACATTGGGTATGATGATTATATTTATGATTATTGCACAAAAAAGCAAATTAATGCCGATGGGTTGATGGGAATTTTGGATGAGTTAGAGGAGATATCCCTCAGGCACAGTGCTATTTTACAATTTATTGATCATATAGAAAGATTTAAAGATTCTTTACGTGAGAATATATATAGGAACAGGAGAAGGCATTCTTTAAAGGAAAATAAGGTGGAGCTCTTGACAATGCATGGAGCTAAAGGATTAGAATTTAAAATAGTTGTTATAATAGAAGCTGTAGAGAATATTATTCCTCATAGTAAGAGCCAAAATGAAGAGAGCATAGAGGAAGAGAGAAGATTATTTTATGTCGCAATAACCAGAGCCAAAGAACGGCTATATATTTATGCTCCATTACATAAGCATGATAAACGGGTGAGAATATCCAGATTTGTAAGTGAAATGGAAATTTTAAAAGCCGGAAGACCTAAAAGAAGGATAGGGAATAATTTATAAATCATAAAAAAAAGTCAGGCCTACGAGACCTGACTTCACGTCTATGAGACGTGACCTCCGTTTAAAAGGGGTATTTGGGAATAGAGATTATATTATTGAGGTTATCAGGGGGATAACCACATACATATTGTAGCAAATTACGACAAGAAGGTCAATGATTTGACAAAAGTTTTTTTAATATTTTAATCATCATAATTTTGTTCGCTTGTAAGATGGTATAATACAGTTATATGCATGATTATTAATTAATTAATCAGGGAGTGAAGTGCATGAATAAGAAAAATATTATTATTATAGGAGCAGCCGGACGGGATTTTCATAATTTTAATACATATTATCGTAATAATGACAATTATAGAGTAGTAGCATTTACAGCATCTCAAATACCGGATATAGACGATAGAAGATATCCAACCGAATTAGCAGGCAATATGTATCCTGAAGGAATTCCAATATATTCACAGGAACAGTTAGGTGAATTGATCAAAGAGTTGAAGGCGGATGAATGTGTTTTTGCATATAGTGACGTAAAATATGAAGATGTAATGAGTGTAAGTGCAATTGTTAATGCTTCGGGCGCCGATTTTGTTCTTCTCGGGCCTAAAAGTACTATGTTGAAAAGTAATAAACCCGTAATATCTGTCTGTGCGGCCAGAACAGGTTGTGGTAAGAGCCAAACATCACGCAAAATTATTGAATTATTGATGCAACATAATCTCAAGGTGGTAGCAGTTAGGCATCCGATGCCTTATGGGGATTTGGTCGCACAGAGAATACAGAGATTTGCGACGGTAGAAGATTTAATAAAGCATAATTGTACTATTGAAGAGATGGAAGAATATGAACCCCATGTTGAACGAGGAAATATTATTTATGCCGGCGTAGATTACGAGGATATTTTGAGGGCTGCCGAAGATGACCCCGACGGTTGTGATGTCATCATATGGGATGGAGGGAATAATGATTTTTCATTTTATGAATCCAACCTATCGGTTGTGGTATTAGACCCGCATCGTCCGGGTCATGAATTAAATTATTATCCGGGGGAGGTCAGTTTGAGACTTGCCGATGTAGCGATTATAAATAAGATTGATAGTGCCGACAAAGAGGCTATATATAAGGTAGAAAAAAATATCAGGCTTGTTAATAAAAACGCTGTTATCATAAAAGCGGAGTCCAAAATTATCGTGGATAACATAGATATGATAAAAGACAGGCGTGTTTTGGTTATCGAAGATGGGCCTACTTTAACACATGGCGAAATGAAATTAGGTGCCGGAATAATTGCAGCTCAACGATTTGGGGCAAAGGAGCTGGTAGACCC
>JALNXC010000100.1 GCA_023230535.1 Alkaliphilus sp.
ATTTAGTGATAAACTAAATGTACAGACGGGTATTATCAATACAAGCCGGACTATAAGTAAGTACCTAAAACGGCTTTAATTAGACACTTATAATCATATTATCAGTACGAGCCGGGCCATAAATATATTTAAGAGGTGATTTTATGAGTATTTCCGAAAAAAAACCGAAAGAAATAGCAAAAGATTATTTTTTGTATAATGGTGACATTCTGCCCAACGAAGAGTTTGATATTGAAAAAACAACCGTATATCCATCGGTTTATGAGGTCATAAGAATAATAGACGGCGTACCGCTTTTTTTTGAAGAACATATAAATCGTCTATGGAGTTCCGTAAAACTCCTCGGTTACAAACAACCTTATGAAGATGCAGTTATAAGGGAACATATTTTAAAACTGTTGGAATTAAATAAATGCTATAACTACAATGTAAAAATAGTGATCAATACGCTTGATTCGAAAAAACCCAATCTATTTGTATATTATGTTGTTTCTAACTATCCGGCGGTTGAACTGTATGAAAAGGGAATACATACCATACTTCACGGAGCGGAGAGAGATAACCCCAATGTAAAAGTGATAGCAGCAACCTTTAGAGATAAGATAAATGAGAGCATCGAGAATGCCGGTGCCTATGAGGCGTTACTTGTAAACAATAAAGGAGAAATAACAGAGGGTAGCAAATCAAATGTATTTTTTGTAAAGGATGATGTTTTTTATACGGCCCCGGCAAAAGATGTATTGGTCGGAATTACAAGGAGCCGCATAATACAGCTCTGTCTAAAACTTGGATATAATATTATAGAACAACCTATAAGTGTAGATTTTTTAGAAAATATAGACGGCCTGTTTTTAACCGGGACATCGCCTAAGGTGCTCCCTATAGCAAGCATAGATGAACGTAAATATAATTCCGCCGGAAACAGCGCCATCAAGGCAATCCATGACGCTTATAATAAACTTATAAATGATTATATAGACAAAAATAAATAAAATGCGGACAGTATAAAATTCTTGACCGATGTCTATATTTGACCCCGATGTTTGCTAAAAATATTTGAATTGCCGTGAACCAAAACCATGGGGTCAGGTTCAGTGGCACATTCTGCGAAACCATGAGATTCACTGCATGAGATTTGCTGTGTGGGATTTACTATATGGGATATCTTAAATTTTAGATTTTTTGTTTAAAAGCCGCCCTGTTCGGGGTATATACGTATTGAAAAATAATTAGGAAAATTTCATATTGCATGGATATCGTATTATCAATAAATGACAGCTTTCAAAAACATTAATTTTTGAAAAATCCAAAATCTATAATTTTAGATTTTTTATGAATATTGATCATGAAATTTTCTCAATTATATATGATATATGCTAAAAAGCATTTGAAGGATTTAATAGGAGGTGTTTGTGTGACAAAAGAAATTGAAACAGGATGTTCCAGGCCTGAGATAGTAAAAAAACCGAAACAAGAGGTCGATGAGACATCAAATATGGTTCTAAAGGAGGAAAAACAAAAAATGATAAAAGTAGGTAAACCGGCACCGGAATTTACGGCACCGGCATTTCATGAGGGGAAATTTACCAGTGTAAGTTTAGAAAATTATAAGGGCAAATGGGTATTACTATGTTTCTACCCCGGAGACTTTACCTTCGTGTGAGCTACCGAAGTTTCAGCAGTGGCTGCAAAGTATCCGGAATTGAAGGAATTAGACGTACAGGTTTTATCCGTCAGTGTGGATTCAATATATGTACATAAAGTATGGAATGATACCGAATTATCTAAAATGATCGGAGGGGATATCCCATTCCCGATGCTGTCGGACCAGGATGGAAGCATAGGTAAATTATATGGAATTTATAATGAGGATAGCGGAGTAGAGACCAGGGGCAGATTTATAATCGATCCGGACGGAATCGTTCAGGGGTTCGAGGTGCTCACACCTCCGGTGGGAAGAAATGTATCCGAAACCGTAAGACAGGTCAAAGCTTTCCAACTTGTAAGAAAAACAAAAGGTGCGGAAGTAACACCTGCCGGCTGGAAGCCCGGCAAAGCAACATTAAAACCCAGAACGGAGCTTGTGGGTAATGTGTGGAAAGAATGGGAAGTGAGCGAGGCTTTTGACGAATAATATTAATATATAGTGCTTTCCGAGGGTGGGCAAAATTGTCCACCCTCATTCATGAGAGGACATACGAAAAACCATAATGATAATTTTCATATAATCTGAAATTTCTTTATGCCGATAGGGGGAGAATTTGTGAATTTTATAGGGATTGATTTAGGAGCTACAAAAATAAAGGCCGGTATTATATCCGAGAATGGCAAAATTATAGATAAAATTACAACAGATACCCCGGCCGGTGGTGAGGTTCATGCTGTTGTCAATTCTATCGGTATGCTCGTAGATAGACTTTTAAAAACAGACGGCATAACTGCACGATATATAAAAGATATTGATGCGGAAATGCCGGATATAAAAGGCATCGGTATAGGGATACCGGGTACCTGTAATGATGAAGGTTTGGTTTATTATGCGCCCAACCTGTTTTGGAACAATGTATCCCTGAGCGAACTGTTAAAAGAAAAGATAAATATACCTGTTTTTATTGAAAATGATGCGACAATGGCAGCCATAGGGGAAGCAACATGCGGGATTGCAAAAGGAGTTTCTGATTGTATGCTCATCACTTTGGGCACCGGTATAGGCAGTGGAATTATTATAAATAATGATGTTTACAGTGGAAGCCATGGTATAGGCGGTGAAATAGGCCATATGATAGTGGGGGAAAATTTTTATGATTGCAACTGTGGAAATAATGGCTGTCTTGAAACATTTTCTTCAGCGACGGCTTTAATTAAATATACTAAAAGATTACTGAAAGATGCCGACAATAACCTGATATATGGCAGCCGGTTATTCAAAAAAATAAACGGCGATATGGATCTATTGGACGGAAAACTGATTTTTGATTGTGCCAAAAAAGGTGACCTTATTGCCGCTGAGGCGGTTGACAGATTAGTAAAATATTTAGCAATCGGAATAGGGAATATTATAAATATACTGGACCCCGAAATGATAATTATAGGCGGGGGTATATCCAAAGCGGGTGATTATTTAATCGATAAATTAAATAGAGAAATTCCCCAAAATATATGGCTCAAGTCCATGAATCTTACAAAAATAGTGCGGGCAAGTTTGGGTAATGATGCCGGGATTATAGGAAGTGCCATGCATGCCGGATCAAAGCTAGACATATAAATGATTAATAAACGAAATGAAGAATCCCGAGTATATAAAAATACAAGATTCTTCGCTGCACCCAGAATGACACTTCCCGGTGAATTTTATAAAAATGATACTTTTTCAACAGTCGCGGTCAGTTCCCTTTGTACAAAGAAAGCGAAGCATGAGTCCCGGCAACATAGCCCGACGACCAGGCCCACTGTAAATTAAAACCTCCGCAATCTCCATCTATATCTAATAATTCCCCTGCAAAATATATGTCAGGTACAATTTTCGATTCTAATGTATTTGGACAAATATCTTTTAAATTTACACCGCCCGCCGTGACCTGAGAATGCATCCATGATTGGGAACCAATAACTTTAAATCTCCAACATTTTAAAAGTTTTGTAATTTGTTCTATCTCTTTATCGGATACCTCGGAACATATTCTATTTACATCATATATCCTGGATTCTTTCAATACTATAGGAATTAATCTCTTGTTAATCAAACCTACAAAGCTAAAATCTAAAGGTCCGTCATACTGATAGGAAAATCTGAGATTTATCAAATCTAAAAGCCTCTCATAACTATGGTTTGGAAACATATCAACTTCTAACATGGGCTGTTTGTTGTTCTCTATCGCTTCTATCGCTACTCTGCTGAGCTGCAAAATCGGAGGGCCTGAAATGCCGTAATCAGTAAATAATATTTCTCCCTCTTCCTTTTTCAATATATGCCCATCTGCACTTATAGAAGCTATACCGTCAAATTTTACCCCTTTTACGGCTTTTAAAAAAGGCGCCTCCAATCTTAATTGAACCAAAGAGGGAAATGGCTTGATGATACTATGCCCTAATTGTTTGGCTAACTTATACCCACTGCCGTTTGAACCTAAATTGGGACTTGATTTTCCCCCGGTGGCTATTATAACCCTGTTGGCAAAGTACTCTATACCACTGTTATCTATAATTTTAAATCTATCCCCGGATTTATTTATTTTTTTGATTTCCGTATCACATATTATTTCTACGCCCAGTTTTCCTAATTCATATCTTAAAACATCCGATACACTTGAAGCTTGATCGGACATAGGAAATACCTTCCCGTCCTCTTCCACTTTGTGTGCAATTCCAAGAGATTCAAAAAAAATTATAGTCTCTTCTACTGTAAATTGTTTTAAAATATGATTTGCGAATTCTATATCATTGCCGTGTATATATTGAAGATCATCCGGTTTTAGATTAATATTAGTCAAATTACATCTTCCATTGCCGGTCGCTAATATTTTTCTGCCAATCCTGTTCATCCTTTCATAGATTGTCACCCCGGCACCATTTCTTGAAGCAATTATTGCCGCAAGCATGCCCGATGCCCCTCCGCCAATAATCGCAATTTTATCTCTCATGATTTTTAAAACTCCTTTAGCATATTATAAATCAAATCCGGTAAATAGCTACATAGATCTTTCGTGAGTACCGTTTATACTGCTCATCTCAAGATGACAGAAATATGAGGCTTCCATAGCAATGACAAATTTACAAAGCTTTCATGAGAACGACATCAACCAAATTATTTGATTTATAAAGTTTCAATTAATTTTCCCCTGCCTCGATATCTGATTGTATTTGTTCGGCTTTTATCTTTCTAGACAATAATAAGGTTATGATAGTAGCGGCAAGTATCCTTAAACCGCATAATATATAACCGTTAGCGCCAACTGCAACAAAAATAAGTGTGTCTTCTATAATAGCATGACAGACGATTAAAAATACCGAAGTTAAAAACATATCCTTCCGAGAAATATTGCCCTCTTTTGAACTTTGTATTATAATACCGGCTCCATAAACTATTCCAAAAGTAATTCCCACAAGCAAGGGTAGGGTGGAGTCCTCCGACATACCCAAAAATTTGGTGAGAAATCTGAAAAATTTAGAAATCTTGTCCAAAATTTTATAATCCTTAGCTATTTGTAGTATTACCATTAACGGCAATACAATGACGGCTACAAGATAAATTGATTCCAGACTGCCTACAATTGCTTCCTTTAAAACATCAATCATATTATTGCACCGACCCTTCCTACAATTACGCCGAAAATAATTGCCAGGCCAATCCTGATTATTAGGGCATGTGAAACTTTAATGCCCATTTTTTTTGTAACCGCAGTCTCTACTAACAGAGAATGGGAGATGGAAATCATTATGGACAAAGTCGTAATTTCCATAGCACTCAATTGAATGGCCTTAATTGCGCCTACGGCGGAATATGTATCAAGTACATTTCCAATAACTAAAACAATTGCAGCCTCACCGGGTAAATTAAAAATTCCCATTAAAGGTTCAAACAGAGTGGTAATCCACCCTATTACGGGAGTATTCTTTAATATGGTCACTAAAATATATACGGGTATTATGGTCTTGCTCAATAGCAATATAGTCTCTATGCCTTTTTTAATGCCGGTTTTTATAGAGTCTGACAGCATTTAATTCCATCCTTTATAATGTTATAGTATATAAATTAATCCTAACATTATTTATTATATATTTTTTAAAAACA
>JALNXC010000101.1 GCA_023230535.1 Alkaliphilus sp.
AAATTAGAAAATGGAGATGATGAAGCCGTAAAGCTCTGGGAATGGTTTAGAGAGGTCAGTTTAGAAGAATTTAATAGGGTCTATGATATATTAGATATCACTTTCGATTCCTTTGCAGGTGAAAGTTTCTATTCGGATAAAATGCCTGCAGTTATAGATATGATGGAGAAAAAGGGTGTTATAGAAAAATCTGAGGGGGCGGACATAGTGGATTTAGAGCCATTTGGGTTGCCTCCGGCTTTGATTAAAAAAGGTGACGGTTCTACATTATACATCACTAGGGACCTTGCAGCAGCTATTTATCGAAAAGAAACTTATGATTTTTATAAAAACATATATGTTGTTGGTTCCCAGCAAATTCTTCATTTCCAGCAGATGAAAAAAATATTGTATCTTATGGGTTTTGAATGGGAAAAAGACTGTATTCATGTGCCTTTTGGGATGGTAGGTTTAGAGGATGGAACTATGTCCACCAGAGAAGGTAGGGTGGTGTTCTTGGAAGATGTATTAAATAAAGCGGTAGAGAAAACGAGGGATATTATAAATGAAAAAAATCCCAACCTTGAAAATCTTGATGAAATAGCCAAGCAAGTAGGTATTGGTGCCGTAATATTTGAGGAACTATCCAATAATAGAATAAAGGATTATACCTTTACATGGGATAAGGTTTTGAACTTTGAAGGTGAAACCGGACCATATGTACAATATACACATGCGAGGGCTTCCAGTGTGCTGAGAAGAGCAGGTACCGATATAGACAGTAATTTTAAACCGGAATTGTTGGCTGATGATATAACCCTGGAAATATTAAAGGAAATCCAGCAGTTTCCGGAGATTGTAGAGGATGCACAAAGAAAAAATGAACCGTCTATAATCACAAGGCACATTATTGATATAGCACAGGCCTTTAATCGCTTTTATCACGAGCATCCTATATTAGTAGAAGATGAAGAATTAAAGAAGGCAAGACTGGTAGTAGTTTTTGCAGTTAAACAAGTTTTAAGTATAGGGCTGGGTTTATTGGGAATTAAGGCACCCGAGAGGATGTAATTTATAGTTTGTAGGTGCTTTCTAGGGGGTCGCGGATTTGGAGAAAGGTGAAAAAAATATTGATATACTGCCATATATGTTTTATGGAGATGCATTGGGGTTTTTAAAAGAAAATAGTGATACACATGATCATTTACAACCTTTCAGCTATTTGTACGATCAAAATTTAGAGCTTGAAATGCAAAAAGGTCAATGGAGTCATATTACACAGCTGACCCTGATTAATTGTAAATGTTTTATAGATAATAAGGAAAAAAATCAGGTTTTGATAGATTACACGAGAATGGAGGAAGAAATCAAATTATGGCAATACTATAGATGTGGTACCCCTTTAAATTATATGAACAGGTTAGATTTAGGCAAAGGTTATTATACAAGTGATTTCTATTGGAAAGATAAGAGGGGAGAAGCTTTTTCCAGAATTATTCCTATGGTTTTGGTAAATAAAAATTTTATTGTTGCACAGAAGGAGGCGTACAAGAATATTATTTATATGAATAGACATCCACAGGTAATATTGACAGGACTTTTGTTGTTGAGAACAATTTATTTATTGATGAATAACACAATGCTCGAAAGGAAAGAGTTGGTTGATGAGTTAAAAGATTATTTGATAAATTTACAGTTTTTAAAGTTAGAACAGGGTCTTAAAGGAGAATTACCGGTAAATTATAAAATTAAATTTGAACAGGAAAAAATTGATTATTTAATTGATTTAGATCGAATAAAAACCGTTAATTTTTACAATACCGGTATCCCTTATAGTAAAAATATATTTTTATTAGCATTGGCCAATTTTTTTAAATGGTGTGAGGGAGAAGAAATAGTCGAACCTTGGAAATGCGATCAAAAAGAGGTATATACTATTATATATGCACTATTGGCATTATCAAAACAGGCGGATAAAATAGAAATTGATAAAATAAAAGATGTTATCTTTATTAAAAGTATGAATAAATATTTGTTTAAATTGAGGGATTATAAAATAGGCAGAGAAACTTTTAAAAATAAAGATAAAGGAATAGATTTATTTACATTGCAGAGAGGAACAATAGTGAAACATCCTATATTAAATAATATTATAATTAAGGACAAAATGCGATTAGGGAATCATATAGAATTGATAGTGGGCAACAAAACCGGTGAACATAGATTTTTAAGGCGAGAAAATTAGGAGGAAAAACATTTAAATTGTATCAATTTTATAAATCAAAAAAAGCCCGTATTTTTAATATAGGCTTTTATGTTAGAAAGAAAATTTATGCTGCGTTAATTATTATGTTATTATTTAATGCGTTATAAATTATAAACAGACCGACAATCGATGATGCGTAGATAGAACTATACAGATCATTTATAAGGCTTTCACCCCTCTGTGTATATTGTAAATGAAGCGCATCAACTAAAATTTTAATAGAGTAGGAATTACCGTTGTTTACATTAAAATGTTTTTTTGATACTTTAATTCTGCTGTCAAAAGATTTAAACAGTTGATGAAGCCGATGTTCATATTTTATATGATCTATAAAGTTGTTTTCATAAGTTATGCGATCATTATGTGGAACACAAAAAAAATCAGAAATAAAATGTGTCACAATGCCTATATGCCTTGAAAAAAATTTAATAAATTCTTTATTTGATTCAAATTTATAATCAGACAATCTATTTATTTCATCACAAATAAAGTTAAAGGATTGTGGCTTAAAATGTTCAAGTTTAACTAAATTATATGAAATATCGGGTTTAATGCTACCATAAATCAGGCTGCGTCTATTCAAATTTACACCGAGAATATTCTTTATATTATTGTAGACATGTTCTGAAATAATTCTATGTGTTTGAGGAAGCAATACGGCACCACCATTCATTATTTTAATTTTTTATCTATATTGATATATTGAAAATGTTTATCAAACACAATAACAACAATTACAATAATAGCACATATGCCACAAAAAGTTAATGGTTATATTTTGTTTACAGGAAATTTATTGTTTTTAAAAAAGGCAAGATATATGCTATAATGGGCAAGAAAACAATGCTGTTATGAATTATAAATCTTCACGCTAAATTCAGATATCATAATATTGGGAAAGAAGGTAAATTATGAGAGTGTTGTTGACAGCACTGAACGCAAAGTATATCCATACAAACCTGGCGATACGTTATTTAGAAAAATCAATAATAGACATATTGCATAAGGATGTCGGGATTAAAGAGTTTACTATTAACAATAACGTGAATTATATTATACGGGAAATTTATGATTATAGGCCGAATATTCTATGTTTTTCATGTTATATATGGAATATAAATATGATTAATTATATAGTCAAGCATATAAAGAAGGTTATGTCGGAAGTGGTTATAGTCTTAGGAGGACCCGAGGTATCTTTTGATACAGAGGTTTTTATGAAAGAAAATGATGCGGTTGATATTGTTGTTATCGGCGAGGGTGAAGGAACATTCAGGGAACTCATATTGTCATTAAAAAGTAACAGTGATTATTCGTTAATACAGGGTATAGCCTTCAGGGCAAGAGGGCGGGTAGTGGTTACGGAGCCAAAAAATACCATGGTTTCAATGGATAGTTTGCCCTTCCCCTATGAAGGAGAGGGGATAGAAGATAATAAAATTTTGTATTATGAAAGTTCCAGAGGTTGCCCGTTTAATTGTCAATATTGCTTATCGTCGGCTATGCCGGGGGTTAGATTTTTATCTTTAGAACGCGTAAAAAAAGAAATAAAGTATTTTATTGACCGGGGTGTAAAACAGGTAAAGTTTGTGGATAGGACCTTTAATGCTAAAAAATCGCATGCGATGGAGATTATGAATTATATTTCAGGGAATTGTGATAAAAAAATAAATTTTCATTTTGAAATTGTAGCAGATCTTTTAGATGACGAATTATTGGAATTTTTAGAAACAGTGCCTGTGGGGTTATTTCAATTCGAAATAGGTGTGCAAACTACTAATGAAGGGACTCTCAAGGAAATTGACAGACAGATGAATTTTGAAAAATTGTGCTCGGTGGTTAAGAAAATTTCACGGGGTAAAAATATACATCAACATTTGGATTTAATAGTGGGATTGCCGAAAGAGGATTATTTTTCATTCAGGAAATCTTTTGATGATGTATTTAAGCTCAGGCCGGAAAAATTTCAGGTTGGCTTTTTAAAATTACTTAAAGGCTCGGGATTAAGGAATAGGGCTTTAGATTATGGGTATGTTTATTCGGATAACCCGCCGTACGAGGTTATGGAAAATAGATGGCTTTCATTTGGGGATATACTTAGATTAAAAGGCCTGGAAGAGATGGTAGAGGTATATTGGAATTCAGGTATATTTACCGATAGCATTGAATTTATAATTCAAAATTTTTATTCAAACAGTTTTAAATGTTTTGAAGAACTGTGGAAATATTGGAAAAATAACGGACATCATCATATGTCGCATAGCAAAAATAAATTATATGAAATACTTATCGGATTTTATAGCTCTAATAAGTTTGATAATCCGGAAATATTTAAAGAAGTCTTAAAATTAGATTTTTTAAAGAATGCAAAAATTTCTTCTCTGCCGCAAATATTGAATAGAATAGAAATAGACGATTTTAGAAACAAATGCCATGAATTTTTACAAAGGGATGAAAATATAGAAAAGTATTTACCTCTATATATAGGTATGTCTGCGAAACAAATTATAAAAAGGGTTCATTTCGAATCATTCAATGTGGATGTGACGGAGCTTGACACAATAGGATATAAAGTTAAAAAAATAAAGCAAGAACAAATAGTTGTTTTATTCGATTATTTGATGGAAAATAAAGCACTTGAAAATTGCAAATATTATAAAATAACTTTTAACAGGTAGGGGGTACATTATAAATGGAAATGCTTAGAGATATTTATTATACCAATCGCGATGTTGCGAAAAGGGCTTTAATGAGTATAATTAAAAATTGGCCCATAATTTTTACCGGATTATTTTATTCTACGGCTACTATTATATTATCAATGAGTCTGAGGTATTTTGGAATACTGGGGGGAATAGTTTCTATTATTGTTACCAGTGCCTTAATCTCGAATTATTTATATCTTTTAAGCACATTATTAAGCAGGGGCTATTTCAATTTTCAAGATTTTAAAAATGGTTTCACACCATATTTAAGCAAAATTTGGTCCATTTTATTTATAGGTTATGTGGCAAAGCTTATACTTGATTTTGTCGCGCCTCTGTTTGCCAATCTTATAGGTTCCGGCGCACTCGGTTTAATCATAACTTTTTTAACATTTATGTTGTTTAATCCGATACCGGAAGTTACATATCAAAAACATTATAGCCCGGGAGAAACTATTATGTATTCAATTGATTTTGTAAGAGATAATTGGGTTGAATGGTTTATTCCAAATATAATTTTATTAGCAATTTTCTACTTTATAAGTGGCCGGTCTTTAAGTGTATTTAGAATTGTTAATAATGTATTTAATTATTTTATATCGTTCACCAGTATATCTGTTTCGCTTAAGGGTTTTCTTATATATATTGTAGGACAGATTTGGTTTTCTTATTTCATGATTTACAGGGCTTATTTATTTAAAATATTGAGTACCAGCAATAGAAGAAGAAGGATGTTCATGAAAAAGTTTTAAAAAAGACGATAGAAAATAAAATTAAATAACAATGTTGTAATTCATTATTAATTATCAGCATATTGGGTAATAAATAAGGGTAAGTT
>JALNXC010000102.1 GCA_023230535.1 Alkaliphilus sp.
CAGGATACCGAGGTTATACTGCTTGATGAGCCGATTACTTTTTTAGATTTAAAATACCAGTGGTATCTGTTGAATATCATTAAAAAAGTTCGTCAACAGTATAAAAAAACCTTTATTTTGGTCCTGCATGACCTTAATCAGGCAATGACGGTTGTTGACAATTTTGTTGTCCTTAAAGAAGGCAGTATCAGCGCTCAAGGACAACCTCAAGATGTTATCACCAGCCATCTTTTGAAGAAGGTTTACGATGTATCTGCAACTGTTTGCGATTTCGCTGATTATGATCGACCGATTGTTTTACCGGCAAAAACATCTTAAAAATATTTTTTTATTTTTGCATGAAAGGGGATTTTAATTGTGTCCGAATCTTCTTATAGAAATTTAATGCCTGTTTATCCTTTGATTGCACAACAAATTTTCGATGACTACCAGGTCATCAATGGGAAATGCATTGATATAGGGACAGGCTCAGGGTATTTGGGAATTGAACTGGCAAAAATTACTTCGCTGGAAATGTATTTTTTGGATTTTGATTCAGATGCCTTACACAGGGCCAGAAAAAATGTTGTCGAAAATGAACTCAGCAATGTTGTTCATTTTGTGGAGGCAGATGTCACGTCACTTCCGTTTGCAGACAATTTTGCGGACCTTGTGATTAGCAGAGGTTCACTTTGGTTTTGGCAGGATCAGGTCAAAGGGTTGCAAGAAATAAACCGGATCTTGAAACCGGGAGGAATAGCTTTTGTTGGCGGTGGTCTAGGACGTTATACCCCGCATACTATGCGTAAGCGTTTAAAGGGCAGGAGACGCGAAGAGTTGGAGAAAAAGGGACATAAGGGATTTCTCAAGGGAGTGGAGCTGGAGGAATTGGTAAGGAAAACGGGAATTGCAAATTGCTGTCTGCTTTCCGATGCGGAGAATGAGCCCGGTCACTGGATTGAAATCACAAAAGCTAAAGAGAGTTAAAAAATTTATTTTTCGGGGGGAATAATTTAATGAATAAGAAAAAAGTTTTTTTAGCTGTTTTATTAATGTTTGTTCTTTGTATTGCGGCAATAGGATGTGGAAAAAAACAGGACGATGCTGTTTATAGCGAAAATGATTTCTCTGATGCAGGGGATGAACAGGTTAAGGTGCGTTTGCTTAAGGATGATTTAGAGCGTGAAGTCGAGGTCCCGGTCCAACCTCAACGAGTATTGGCCTTAAATTCTGCTATGATGGAGATGGTCTTTGAGCTAGGGGTTATTCCCGTGGGAAAGGTTAGCGAATATATAGTTCCTCGTCCCGAGGCACAGGATTTACCGGGGATCTCCTTTGAGAATTCACCTAATATTGAAATGATCAATAAATTAGCTCCGGATTTAATTATTGCTCATGCAAGTAATCACAGTCAGATACAAGACAGTTTGGAGGCTACAGGGGCAGCTGTTTTTTATATAGATCCCGGAAAGGCGGAGGATCAACTGATCGGAAGAATAGATTTGGTCAGTGAGGTTCTCGGTTGCAAGGCTGAAGCGGATGTTTGTGTTCAAAGGATTCGAGAAAAAGCAGAAAGTTTGCAAAAAATATTGGCGGGATCACCTATTAAAACAGCTTTATTAATCCAGGGCGGCAGTCAATCTGTTCGAGCGGCGCAGACCTTTTGTTTTTGGGGAAGGTTACTTTCTTTTTTGGGTTTAGAAAATATTGTCCCGGAGGAAGTTGCAAAGACTACCAAAGCCGGGTTTGTTAATTTTGATATTGAAACTGTTATACAAAAGGATCCGGATGTTCTCTTAATTTTACAGCCCGGTTTTCGAAGTGCATCTGAAGGCGGACAGGGGGGAAACGGTGGGAAACAGGGAGGCCAGGGGCCACAAGGAAATGGGGGAAATAAGCCCGGTGGTGAAGGTCAACAAGGAAAAACAGGTGGTGAGGGGCAACAAGAACTCAAGAGCATAAGTCCTGAGGAGTTATTGGCTATGTATCAGGATGATCCGATGTGGAAACAATTGTCCGCTGTAAAAAATGGTCATATTTATATTGTGCCCGACAATGTATCGCCCGGAAGAATTAGGATATTGGATGCATTGGATGTTATGGCAAAATTAATTGTTCCGGAAGCATTTTAAAGGGGCAGGGTGAATATGGCCGATTATGTTTCGTCAAAAGTCAGATTGGAGCAGTTGAAAAAAACGAATCGTTTCTTTTGGATTATTTTATTTATTTTATTATTGTTTATGGCTCTTATTTTGAGTATATTTAATGGAACTTTATATTTTTCTCCACATGCGGTGTTGGATGTTTTTCGGGGAAGAAGTCAGGAACAATTGATACGGCATATTGTTTGGAATGTCAGGTTGCCGCGTACGCTGGTAGCAATGATGGTTGGCTTTAATATGGCCATTGCAGGGGCTTTGCTGCAGGGGATTTTGCGTAATCCCCTTGCCTCGCCCAATATTATCGGTGCAAATTCAGGCGCGGGACTGGCAGCAGTCATCGTCATGTCTTTGATGCCAAGGAATATGAAAGTTCTTCCATCGGCTGCTTTTCTGGGGGCCTTACTGGCCGGATTGATCATTTATGCACTTGCCAGGCGTGAGGGGCGTAGTTCCGGTATAACCATTATTTTGGCGGGGGTTGCTTTAGGTGCACTTTTATCTGCTTTCACTTCGGCACTTATGATTTTACATAGTGATGATTTGGGTATCACTTATACCTGGTTGGCCGGAAGTTTAATTGGCCGCGGTTGGCCTTATTTTAGTTTAATTTGGCCCTATAGTTTGGCGGGAGGGTTGGCGGCCGTTTTTCTCGGTCCCAGGGTCAATTTATTTCTATTAGGGGAGGAAGTTGGCAAAAGCCTAGGATTGTCTGTTGAAATTTCCAGGTTGCTTATTATAATCAACGCCTCTATTTTGGCCGGTAGTGCGGTAAGCGTGGCCGGCACAATCGGTTTTATAGGCATTGTGGCTCCTCATACCGCTAGGATGATGGTTGGCAATGATTATCGGTATCTGGTGATTTTATCCGGCATCTTGGGCAGCCTATTGTTGACTATAAGCGACACCTTGGCACGCACACTTTTTCAACCTTTGGAGATTCCGGTCGGTATTTTTACGGCGGTTTTGGGGGCGCCATTTTTCTATTTCTTGCTTTATAAAAAGCGGTCCGAATTGCCGATCTCCTAATTTTCTGTTATAAAAATCATAAATGTGTACAGTTGTAATCATTTTTGCCTTATGCTATAATATTTTCATATATTTTTAGTTAAGGGAGAAATCTAAATGATTCATAACAGTAGCCAAAAATTAAATTTTAATACTAAAATTAAAGTTATATTTAATGATTCCGTTTTTGGTCCGGGTGTTGCTCAGATTATGGAGTTGGTTCAAAATACGGGCAGTCTATCTCAAGCCTATAGAACTATGAACCTATCTCCCAGTAAAGGATGGAGGATCATTAAAAATACGGAAAAGGAGCTGGGATTTCCTTTATTTGAAACTGTAATAGGCGGTAAAGATGGGGGCGGTGCTAGACTTACAAAAAAAGGCGAAGATTTATTGAATAGATACCGGTCATTTATACATCAACTAAATGTGGAGGCGGAAAAGCTTTATAATAAATATTTCTGCAATTTTTAATGCAGCCAAATTATTTAAAAAAGGCCCAATGGACAAGGGAGCAATCTCGGAATCCAGGGTCTTTTTTAGATTATCATCTACAAAAATATCAAGATAAAGTAAGGGGAAAAACAATAATTACTATCAAACAAATTTTTAAAAAATTTGAATGTCGGATCGCTGGGTAAAAATGCAATAAGGATTATGAAAGTGAAAGATGTTGGATAAAAGAAACCACGAGGATCGGGCCCATGGTCAGTTTTTTTGTCAGAGGACCTATCCCCGTGGTTTTTTCATTTTTTGTCATTCTGAGACGGACAGTATAAATGGTGCCTACGAAGAATCTCAGACTATTGTCTGTCTTTTAATTTTTCCAGCACCTCTTTAGCATATTCTTTAGCACCGAACAGGGATAAATCCCTATAATTACCACATTGAACAGCATTAGCGGCGGGGACTTCATCTGATTCGATAATTTTGTTTAAAGCATTGATAAGGGCTTTAGCCACTTTTTTTTCAGAAATTTCGCCAACTAAAATCAAATAAAAACCGGTTCTACAGCCCATCGGTGAAATATCTACAACATCATTGAGCTCCTCACGAATATACCCCGCTAACAGGTGTTCAAGAGCATGGATTGATGCGGTAGGTATAGCACTGACATTGGGTTGAGTAAACCTCAAATCAAATTTTGTTATTATATCTCCTTTGGGGGTATTTATAGTGCCGCATTTTCTAACAAAGGGTGCTTTAACTTTCGTATGATCCATTGTGAAGCTTTCAACAATAATTCCTTCCATGGTATAACCTCTTTCTTTAAATTGTTATATATAATTTAAATGCAGTATATTTTTACAATAAAGCGGATTATTATTGTATATTGATTTTATCTCAATATACAATATATCATATCCGTTAATAAAAATGTTTATAAATTTATACAAGAACAACTTTTAGCCTCCTGAATATACTGTAGTAAATATACTATTATCGTGCTGCGTATTAATAGTGTATAAAAATAACAGTTATTTGATAAGGAGGTTAATAAATGTATTATTATAATTATAGTCCCAGAACATGCCCTTCGGGCACCATGGCATATACTGTAAAGGCAGGGGATACGTTCTTTACTATTGCCGGGGATTTTGGCGTAAGCTTAGACGCATTAATTGCGGCCAATCCAAATGTTAATCCTGACAGATTACAAATAGGCCAAGTAATTTGTATACCTGGGGCAGTGCCGCCACCAAGCACCTGTCCGCCAGGAACCACGGCCTATATTATTCGAGCGGGAGATACATTTTATACTATAGCTAAAAGCCATAATGTAAGTTTAGACGCATTGCTTGCAG
The DNA here is from genome assembly GCA_023230535.1 of Alkaliphilus sp. Classification (GTDB taxonomy): domain Bacteria; phylum Bacillota; class Clostridia; order Peptostreptococcales; family Natronincolaceae; genus JAAZJW01. The sequence goes on from JALNXC010000102.1 coordinate 4,952, forward strand.
CTAATCCGGGTGTTAATCCCGATAATTTACAGATAGGTCAGACAATTTGTATACCTGGGGCAATGCCGCCGCCAACCACTTGCCCGTCGGGAACAACAGCTTATATTGTTAGGGCGGGAGATACATTTTATACTATAGCTAAAAGCCATAATGTAAGTTTAGATGCACTACTCGCAGCCAATCCGGATGTTAATCCTGATAATTTACAGATAGGCCAGACGATTTGTATACCGGGAGCACCGCCACCAAGCAGATGCCCGAGTGGCACATTTGAATATACGGTTAAAGCAGGCGATACATTTTTCACGCTTGCACAGAGATTCAATACGACCGTAGCGGCGATACAACAAGCAAATCCGGGTGTGGATCCCAACAGGCTACAAATAGGCCAAATAATTTGTATACCCGGTACACCAACACCACCGCCAAGCAGATGCCCGAGCGGTACATTTGAATATACGGTTAAGGCAGGAGATACATTTTTCACGCTTGCACAAAGATTCAATACGACCGTAGCAGCTATACAACAAGCAAATCCGGGTGTAGACCCTAACAGACTACAAATCGGTCAAGTAATTTGTATACCCGGTACACCAACACCACCGCCACCAAGCAGATGCCCGAGCGGTACATTTGAATATACGGTTAAAGCGGGAGATACGTTCTATCTATTAGCACAGAGATATAACACGACTGTAGCGGCTATACAACAAGCAAATCCGGGTGTAGACCCTAACAGGCTGCAAATCGGTCAAGTAATTTGCATACCCGGCACACCGACGCCACCCCCATCGGGTAAATGTCCCAGCGGCACATTTGAATATACGG